>JAITRD010000078.1 GCA_031288575.1 Treponema sp.
TTATACTCCGACCTGGCGGCCCTCTACGAACGGGCGGGAAAGATAAGCGGTTCCGCCGGATCTATCACCCAGATTCCTATCCTGACCATGCCCAACGACGATATCAGCCACCCCATTCCTGACCTTTCGGGGTATATCACCGAAGGGCAGATAGTCCTGGACCGGGAGCTTGCCCAGCGGGGGGTCTATCCTCCCGTGGCGGGGCTCCCGAGCCTTTCCCGGCTTATGAAGGACGGCATCGGGCCGGGGATGACCCGGGAGGACCACAAGGATGTGGCAAGCCAGCTTTTTGCCGCCTATTCCAAGGTCAAGGCGGTGCGGAACCTGGCTTCGATCATCGGGGAGGAGGAGCTTTCCGAGGGGGATAAACAGTACCTCAAATTCGGTGAAAAGTTTGAGCAGATCCTCTTGACCCAGGGGGAAAACGAAAACCGCAGCATAGAGCGCACCCTGGATTTAGGCTGGACCGTGCTTACCCAGATTCCCCGGGACGAACTCCTGCGGGTTAAACAGGAATATATCACCAAGTACCTGAACCCGATTTTAGCGGCCCACCCGGTTCTTTGAGGACTAAAAACACCCTTCCCCCTTCAAAGGCCCGTCCTTTACGGCCTCACCTATTAAACGGAACAATAAGGCCGGGCTGACGGGTAAAATCCCCATGGGGGTCACTTGACCGAAGCTTTGCACCATCTGACCCCCTCGGGAACAAAGCCAAAGCCTCTCGTGCAAAGCAAGCGTGACCCTCATGGGGATTTTACCCGCCCGCCCGGTCATTTTTGTTACGGCCCAACAGGTGGTTATAAAAGTAAATGCAGGAGCCCTGCGGAGCCTGGGCACATATTGTTAAAAGCTCCCCAATATTGTAAATTGTAAACTGTAGGAGAAAAAAAGTTTTGGCCCGTGAACAGATAGCCCCGACAAAAAGTAACCTTTTCCGGGTTAAAGAGCGGCTAGTTACCGCCGAGGAAGGGTACGATCTCCTGGAGCAGAAACGGGAGATCCTGGTTATGGAACTCATGCAGAAGGTGGAGCAGGTTAAACTTCTGGAACGGGATCTGGATGCCCAGGTAAACGCCGCCTATCCCGCGTTGAAACGGATGCTTATCGTGGTGGGCCGTGAACGGGCGGATCGGCTTTCCCGGAATATCCGTTATGAATTTGAACTCCGGGAAAAAAGGGTCCTGGTTGCGGGAATGAATCTGCCGGGCCTGGAGATCCGCCTTCCCGAAGCGGATTTGAAATTTTCCCCCGCAAATTCATTTGCCGAATGTGATGAAACCGTGTTAGAATTCTTTAAACTGTTGAAAATTCTAACTGAATTGGCGGCGGTGCGGACTATTGCCTGGCGTTTGGCCCGGGAAGTCCGTAAAACTCAACGGCGGGTGAATGCTCTGGAAAAGATGGTGATCCCCATCGCCAGAGATACGAAGGCATATATCGAAGCGGCCCTGGAAGAGCGGGACCGGGATGCCTTTTTTACCAGCAAACTCTTAAAAAAGAAGGGGGTTGCCGCGAACCCATGGTTCGAAACGGCATCCGGGGACAAGGAATGGTAAAACCATTATTTTCCAACATTGTTGTTGTCATAACCGGTTCCGATGCTTCAGTCTTGGCCGCAAAGTATGCCATTGTGATGGCTAAAATTTACCGGTGCCGGCTTTCCGCCGTATATGTGGTGGATACCGCGACCATACGCCAGCTTACCCTGAGTAAAATTTTTATCCAGGAGGAAAGCCAGGAGTATGAGCGGGGGCTTGAGGCAAACGGGGAACGGTATCTTTCCTTTGTGGAGGAATTGGCCCGGGCTAAAGGGGTAAAGATAGAACGGGAAATCCGGAAGGGCGCGGTTTATACGGAAATTCTCACCGCGGCGGATGAACGGAAGGCGGATTTAATCATATTGGGGGGATGGGAAAAGGATCGGAGCGCCCGGGACATTATATCCCATGCCCATCGGGAAATTATGGTCAGCGCCAAATGCTCCGTCCTTTTAGTGAAGGAACCGGGCATTGATCAGATTTATAAGCAGGCATAAAAGATGAGAGTAGCGGTTGTTTGCGCCACGGCAAAAAAAAGGCCGGTCCCCGATTATGTTACGTCCCTGGCAAAGGGCATCGAGTCCATGGGACACCGGGCGGATATTATCGACGCCTGGACGGAAGACGGGTTTCGTTTGCCCGGCTATGAATATATCATCGTGATCGCTGAGTCGGTATCCCTTTTTGGGGGCAAGATGCCCGAGGCCCTTCCCAGGGTTTTGGCCGCCGGCAGCAGTCTTGTGGGGAAAAAAAGCGCGGCTTTTCTGAGAAAAACCGGGCCCTTTACCGGCAGAGCCTTTTCCAATCTTATGCGGGCCATGGAAAAAGAAGGGATGGTGGTTAACCGCAGCGACATTATTCTCAATGCCCCCCACGCGGAAGCCCTGGGAAAACGGATCGGAGTCTAGCCGGGGGTACCTTATTTTGTGACGCCAATGGAAAATTATTATAGTGTCCTGGGTATAACTCCCAGCGCGTCTTCCCGGGAAATTAAAAAAGCTTTTCGTGACCAGGCGAAGCGGATACATCCGGATATCGCGGGGACCGCCGCCGGGGAGGAGATGCGGAAACTCCTTACCGCCTATGAAGTTTTGTCCGATCCGGAGCGGCGTTATGAATACGACCGGGCCTATAGCCGGTTTATAAAAAAATATCACTTTGATTACCGGACCTTTCTGCGGGAACAGGGAGATGATCCCGCTTCCCAGGCCAAGCTTATTTTTTTTGAACTTCTCCACCTGGGGGAAAATGAGGCCCTGACAATATGGCGGGCCCAGGGGGGGCTAAATTTCCCCATGGAAAAATACCTTGACCGGGAAGACTGGATGGACTGTTCCTTTATCCTGGCGGAGGAATTGGAAAAACGGCAGTGTTATTATGACGCCTTTATGCTCCTGGTCCGTTTGGTCCGGGAAGAACGGCGCCGTCCCTATTTCCGCCATTTTATGGGGGATCTGGAGACCTTTCTTAAAGAAATAGTCCGCCTCAGGCTCCGCTCCGCGGTGGATGAGGAAACCTATATTGAATGTATGGAAACCCTTCTGGAACTGGGTTTTTCCCCCAAGGACGAGGCCCGGTGGATGCGTTCCCTGGCCGAAACCCTGGTCAAGCAGGGAGAGATAAACGCCGCCCAGGCCGTATTCCGGGAGGCCCTGAAGCGGGACCCGGCGCTTCCCAATGTGGTACAGCTCCGGCGCAAGCTCAAGGTCTAAAAAAACCTGTGGGTTTCCCAATACTTTCAACTCAGCATAAGCCAAGGAAATAGCATGATTCGTTTAAAGAATGAGAAGCAGATAGACGGGATCCGCCGGTCCTGCCGTATGTTGAGCGCCATGTACCGGGAACTTATTCCCCTGGTAAAACCGGGGGTTGAAACCATTGAATTGGACCGGTGGACCCGAGACTGGATAAAAAAAGCCGGAGGACTGCCCGCCTTTTTGGGTTACGGCTCCAAGGCAAACCCCTATCCGGCGGCGCTGTGCGTTTCCATTAACCGGGAGGTGATCCACGGGATCCCCTCAAAACGGCGGATCCTGGCGGGGGACCTGGTATCCCTGGATTGCGGCATCGACCTTGAGGGTTTTATCAGCGATCAGGCCCTTACGGTTGAGGCGGGGAAGGTGAGCGAAGCCGCCCGCAAACTTAATATTACCACCCGGGAATGTCTTTATAAGGGGATCGGGGCGGTGAAGGCGGGGGATCGGCTCCTGCAAATTGCCCGGGCGGTGTACGGCCATGCCAGCGCCGCGGGTTATGGGGTGGTCCACGAGTTTTGCGGTCACGGGGTTGGCTTTGACCTCCACGAGGATCCCCAGGTCCCCAACTCTCCCCACGGCCCCAACCCCCGGATGACCCGGGGCCTGGTGATCGCCATAGAGCCCATGATCAATTTGGGCACCGGGGATGTGAATGTTTTGGAGGACGGCTGGACCGTGGTTACCGCCGACGATAAACTTTCCGCCCATTGGGAGCATACGGTGGCTGTTTTTCAGGATCATGCCGAAATATTAACCGAAGACCTGTGGGCCGGCCCGGGGGCGACATAGGCGGGACTATGCCGTTTTCCGCTTCCCCGGCGGCAATTCTGGCGACGGCATCCTTGGGGTTATCGCCGCCCTGGAGACGGCCGAAACCCTGGTCCGGAATTAGAAAATTTAAGGTAAAACGCCTTTTTGCCGATTCAAAAAATAAAGCCGGGGATAGGGCCGCGTTGCGGGCTTCATCTTCGGGGCGAATAATACACGGGAGCTGTTATGTTTGTAAAAAATTCGACGGGAATATTAAAAAAGGTGCTGCTCTGCAGGCCGACCTATCTTAAAATAACGCCGATTAATGAAATCGCAAAAAAATGGGCTGATAAGCCCCTGGATCTCGCTAAAATGGAAGCCGAACACCGCGCCCTGGTCAAAGCCTATGAGGATAACGGGGTTGAGGTTGCTTTTTTGGAGGCTGTTCCCGGGCTGCCCTATCTGGTCTTCGCCCGGGACTTCGGCGGCTGCATCCGGGAAGGGTATATCCTGGGCAAATTCCGGGAACCGATCCGGTATGAGGAACAGGCCAGGTATAGGGCCAGGATGGAAGCCCTGGGGGTTCCCCTGGTAGCGGAGGTAAAG
>JAITRD010000080.1 GCA_031288575.1 Treponema sp.
AAAAGGGCCGGGGGAAACTCCTGGACGAGTATACGGCGACCCTCGGCTATAACCCAGGGCCAGCGCATATAAATTATGCCGAAGGCGTAGCAGGCGGAACTTCAGAAGCGAAGGAAGAATGAAAGAGCAGCCGCTCAAGGTAGTCATCAGACCACGCCATCTGTTTTACCCGGCTTTTCACACTGTCCGTTGACTCCCTGTCCGCTCTCGCCACCGTTATCGCTATCTTCCGGAAATAAGCCCAGTTCTCCGGCGCTTCCCCCGTCTTTATTCGCGCCCCATCCTCCCGGTACGCCACATCGAGCACATAATGCAGCGAGTTCTCTATCCCCCAGTGACTCCGCCCGGTGACGGCAAACAACTCGGGGTCGGGAGGAAGACTGGAAACATACAACCGCCGTTCACGGGAAACCTTGTCTCCCAGTTCCCGTTTGGAATCAATAATCCCGATTGACTTGATGCTTTTCCAGGCAGGATGCCGTTCAACAAGCCAGGACACATCGGCGGTAATCCCGTGCAACCGGCTCTCAAGCCGGCCATGGTCCATGTCAAAGGTCGTATGGGTGGCGACAGTCGGGTCAGGTCAACGCCCTCAAAATAGAGCCGCACATCCTCATGCAGCGTTCCCGCGGACTTTTAGTCCGTAGTTATTCGGGGTAGCAGTTGTTCTTCCAAACACCTGCAGCATACCAGAAACCGTATGCCTTTAATAGCTCCGGGGTATTAAACCAGACTCCCGAATAACGCATACCGGCAACAAGTTGTTCCGCGGGGGGCGCTGGCCGGGCGATGCGCAAAAAAACGGCTCTTCCGGTCAAGCCGGAAGAGCCCTACACCTTCCTTTTTTACTTCACGCTTCTTGTTTCAAAGCCGCGTTAAAAACATCCTCTAAAGTTTAAAAAGCAATTCTTCATAACCCGGGAAGGGCCAGGCTTCTTTTGAAACCAATTTTTCCAAGGAGTCTCCCCGGGCGCGGACGTTATCCATGGCGGGACGAACCTTTTCAAAGTAGGCTTTGGCCTGGGTAAGGGCATCCTCAATGCCCTGGACTTCGGCGAGAATGGTTTCCAATTTGACGGTTTCATCATACAGTTCCGCGGAAAGTTCGGCGATCCGTTTGGCCTGTTTTGCCTGGGGTACGTTTGTCGCGCCAATGGAAGCCAGGGCCGAAGCGTCTCCGGCCAGGGAACTCGCATAAGCGGTAACCGCGGGGAATATATAGCGCCGGGAAAGATCAATGGCTACCCCCGCTTCAATGTTAATCTGCTTGGAATATTTTTCCAGGTAAATATGGTAGCGGCTTTCCAATTCTTCCTCGGTCAGGACCTTATGGGCCTCCAAAAGGGAGACGGTCTCACTCTGGGTAAGGATCGCCAGGGCGTCCACGGCGTTTTTCACATTGGGCAGGCCCCGGCGCTCCGCTTCCCGGACCCATTCATCGGAATAACCATTCCCGTTAAATACCACCTTCCGGTGTTTGGCGTAGGATTCTTTAATAATAGCCTGGATGGTTTCATTTTTATCGGGGGCCTTTTCAAGCTTATCGGCGAATTCGGATAAAACCTGGGCCACCGCCACATTCAGGAAAGTATTGGGAGTGGCAATGGACTGGGAGGAGCCAACCATACGGAATTCAAATTTGTTCCCCGTAAACGCAAAGGGACTTGTCCGGTTCCGGTCGGAAACATCCTTGGGCAGGGCGGGGAGGCTCGTAACCCCCAGCTTGATCTGTTCGCCGGGATTCGATTTACCGCCGCTTTTTCCTTCGGCAATGTTGTCCAGAATTTCCGTCAAGGGGCCGCCGAAGAAAATAGAAACGATAGCCGGGGGAGCTTCATTAGCGCCCAGGCGATGATCATTAGCGGAGGTGGCTACGGAAGAACGGAGCAGCAGGGCGTAACGGTCCACCGCCTCCACAACCGCAACGGCAAAAAGAAGGAAACGGGCATTGGATTCGGGATTCTCCCCGGGATCAAAAAGGTTGATTCCGTCGTCGGTAGCCATGGACCAGTTGTTGTGTTTGCCCGAGCCGTTTACCCCGGCGAAGGGTTTTTCGTGGAGCAGCCCCTCCATGCCGTGCCGCCGGGCAACGCTCCTGATAGTTTCCATCACAAGCTGGTTGGCATCCACCGCCGCGGTACTGTTGGAATATACCGGGGCGATTTCAAACTGGTTGGGGGCCACTTCATTATGCTGGGTCTTGGCGGGGATCCCCACCTTCCACAATTCGGTGTTGAGTTCCCGCATAAACCCGGCTACCCGCTCCTTGATGGCGCCAAAATAATGATCCTCCATCTCCTGGCCCTTGGCGGGCAGGGCGCCGAAAATCGTCCGGCCCGTGAGGATCAGGTCCGGCCTCCGGTCGTAAAAGGCCTTGTCCACCAGGAAATACTCCTGTTCAGGCCCCACGGTGGTGAACACCCGCTTGGAAGCCTTATTTCCCAGGGCCCGCAGGACCCGGACGGACTGTTTGCTTAAGGCGTCAATGGATTTAAGAAGGGGAACTTTTTTGTCCAGGGCCTGGCCGTAATAACTGATAAAAGCCGTAGGAATACAGAGGGTAGTGCCGGTGGGATCCTGTTTAAGGAAGGCGGGGCTGGTTACATCCCAGGCGGTATATCCCCTGGCCTCAAAGGTTGCCCGCAGGCCGCCGCTGGGAAAACTCGACGCGTCGGGCTCGCCCTTAACCAGTTCCTTCCCGGAGAATTCCATGATAACCTTCCCGTCCCCGGTAGGGGCGATAAAAGAATCGTGTTTTTCCGCGGTAAGCCCCGTCAGCGGCTGAAACCAGTGGGTATAATGGCTGGCCCCCTTGGAAATCGCCCAATCCCGCATAACCGCGGCAACAACCTCCGCAACCTCCAGGGTTAATTCCTTTTCGCCGTTTTGGACGGCAACAATCTCTTTATAAATATTTTTGGGCAGCCTTTCCCGCATAATGGCGTTAGAAAAACTATTGGAGCCATACAATTCGGCTACCGGAGTCTTGGTGAAATCAATCATATTACTCATTAGGATCCTCCATACAACCCTTAAAATGTTCTAACGTATTATAAGCAAAATATATGCCAATATACGGAAGATTTTGTCTTTTATAGGTTTTTTGAGCTTAAAAGCCGGTAATTTATCTTCCGGACTTTTTTAGGACAAAAACCAGCTCCTTTCGTGCCATTAATAAGGAACAAAAAATACATTTTTGGCGGAAAATAAAAGGGCCCTCACGGGAAAAAATTACATTTTTGTATTAATTTGTTAAATCCCTACAAAAATGTAGCCCCTTTTTTTAGCCCGCCCCTTGCGCCCTTAGCTTTTAACCTGGGTGGCTTCATAAAATTCCTCAAGGAGGGCATCCTGGAGTTTCCGTACCAGCTCCGGGGCTTTGCCGCCCACGGGTTCGCCGTTGATACGGTCCGCGGAAAGGCAGAAGGAGCCTGAGCTTGTGATGAGAATTTCATCGGCGGCGAGCATCTGGCTGACCGCGAAGGGGGTCTCGCTTACCGGTATCCCCAGCTTGCCGCATTGGGTAATAAGGTGGGCCCGGGAAATGCCGGGAAGGATAAGGTGATCCGCCGGAGGGGTATAAAAAACCCCGTTTTTGAGGATGTGAACATTGCTATGGGAACATTCGGTTACCCGTTCACTCCGGTGAAAAACCGCCTCGTAAGCTCCGGCTTGTTTCGCTTTTTCCGCGGCCAGTACATTGGGAATAAGATTGAGGGTTTTGATATTGCAGTGCAAATACCGGGTATCCTCTAGGAGGATAAGGCCGACCTTCCGGTAAATATCCGGCAGGGAATAGGGCCTCAGCATTACCCAAAGATTGGGTTTTGCCTGTTCCGGAAAGCTATGTATCCGGGAAGCGGTTCCCCGGGTCATCTGCCAATAAACCAGTTGGGAGGGACTGTCCACCTTCCGGACTAACGAAGAGAGGAGCTCCGCCAGGGCGGGTTCGGAAATAGGGGGATCCATATCCAAAAGGACCGCGCTGTTAAAAAACCGGTCGATATGTTCTTCCAAGGCAAAGATAATGTGGTTGGCGCTGAGGGTAGCGTCATAAACCCCGTCGCCGAACCAGCAGACCCTGTCGTTCATGGGAATCCGCATATCCTCAAGAACACCGATTTCTCCGTTATAATAGCCGAGCGTTTCCATAGTTACACCGTCCTGTCAAATATTAGGATTGTTTGGAAAATTGAGTTTCCGCACAGGTTCCGCTAAACCAAAACAACTAAATTGTTATGCCATCACCTTAGCGTATTTTGCAAACCTTTCCCGGTATTCGGGAACTTCAATCATAGGCTGCCGTTCTATCATGGGAATCTCCGTCTTTTTAACCAGGTGCAGGGCATCCTTAAGCTCCAGGGCAATATGGCGGTCCCCCAGCTTTTTAAGCAGCCGGGCGCTTCCGTATTGTTCGGCCCGGGCGAAAAAGGTTCCCAGAATGCCGTAGGCCATTTTCCCCAGGGCTTCCGTAGTTTGATTCCGGTGAATCCGCATATCCAGATCAACCTGGGCCAGGGCCTCAATGCCGGCTTTATGATAAATATCAATGAGATGCCCCAATTCTACCCCATATCCTACGGAAAAGGGAAGCTGCTCCAACAGTTCCCTGCGGCCCGCGTATTCCCCGGAGAGGGGCTGGATCAGAAAGGCCAGCTCGGGATAAAAAAGCGAAAAGAGGGGCCGCACCAGAATTTCCGTAACCCTGCCGCCCCCCGAAGGCATTAACCCGTAGGAACCCCGGAGGGGGCGCTCGTAAAAGGCCTTTACATAGCCGATTTTATCATCCTCCAGGAGGGGCCCTAAAAGGCCGTATACAAACTTGGGGGCGATATTGGAAATATCCGCGTCTACCCAGACAATAATATCCCCCTCAAGGACATAGAGGCTTTTCCAGAGGTTTTCCCCCTTGCCCCGGTAGGCGCCGTATTTAGGCAGGATGGTCTTAGAGGCAAAAACCCGGGAACCGAACCGTTCCGCCACCTTGCGGGTGTTATCTTTAGAAGAGGAATCGATCACCACAATCTCATCCAAAAGGGGATAACGGTCCATAAGTTCGGTCCGGATCACCAGAATCTCCTTTCCGATAGTTAATTCTTCGTTTAGGGTTGGAAAAGCCAGGGATATCTTGAGCCCCTTTTTTTGTTTAAGGGAAACTAAACGTTCAATGTCGGTAAACTGGGAATGGTGCCAGGTTTTCAGGGGTAACCCGGTATCATCTGGAATCATAAGCCCTCCTTACAAAGCCGAAAGGCCAGGTTTTCCAATAAAAGCCGCCCCTTTTCAACCGAGGCAATCTCAATAAGATCCCGGCTGCCCCCTTCGCGGCCCAGGGCAATGCCGAGGGACAAGGCGGGTATGCCCGGCCCGGCAAAGAAGGCGGAGGGATCCGGGCCGCCCTCCTCCTTTATTTTGATCCGCTGTTCCTTCATTACCGTTTTGAGCAGCGCCGTCAGGGGGGCGTTTATCCCTATGTCCCCCGCGGGGATAAAGGAGGTGATCCGGATCTTGATTTTCAGATCCGTCCCCCGGGCGAGGGTTTCTACCACGGTGTTAAGGGTTTGGAAAAGCTTCTCCGGGGAGGAACCGGCGGAAAAATCCAGTTCAATTTCCAGCCGCCCTTCAAGGGGGGTGCGGCCGAAGAGGGTTTCGGCTTCCAGACAGCGTATGTACAGATCCGTTTTGCCCTCTCCCTCCCAGGGGAGATTTAAAAGCTCCCGGGCCGCGGTAATGAGAAAATCCGTTACCCTATTGGAGGGCTCCGCCGGTTCATCGGGCGGAGCCTTCCCGGCCGGAAGGATCGTCTTTTTTTTATCCTCCTCCGTATCATTTTGGGAAACGGAAATGAGTATCCGGTAACTGCCCCGGGCGTGGGTAATAACCCTCCCCAGGGAGAGGCCCTGCACTCCCAGAGCGGCAAAGGGGTAGTAGCGGGAGTTTTCCAAGAGGGAGGGGAAAACCCGGTTTTCCGGATCATCCAGGGAACGGACCGCAAAGAGGAGGAGCAGATCCCGGCAGTTTTTTAATTTTCCCGCCACGAAGGTTTCGGCGAGTGACAGGAGCGCGGCGCTTCCCAGCGTATCGGCGAGCCCCGCCCCGAGGGCATTTTGGGCGTCAAGCCGGGAAAGGCTTTCCAGCGGGTGCCAGCGCCCCGATCCCAGGGGGGCAAAAAGCAAAAGGGGCCTTTCATCCGCAGCCTGGGGGCTGTGAAGCCGGACCAGGATATTCCCCTCATCATCGGTGTTGAAAATCAATCCCAGGGTTTTAAGCCGCTCCAGCACAAAAACCGCCCGTTGTTCCTCCCCCGGAGTCGGGGAGGGGATTTCCGCCAGGCGCAGGGCATCGGCCAGGAGCATATCCGCCAAGGGCGCCTTGACTTTGCGGGGACGGTGGAAAACCCTCGCCGCCTTCCCGGCGAGGCTGTTATAGAGGCGGAATCCTAACTTTTTTATTTTAGAAAACACCATACGCGTCCTTTAATTCTCTCATTAGGGTTGTCCGGAAATTTCAGTTTCCGAAGGACCCTAATGATTCAAGCCTAAAGTATTTTTAGGGATATTACCACTTTTGCCTTAAAAAGTCCCGGCAAATTCCATTCCAAATAGGGTAAATGGCGGAAAAACCGGAAAAAGAAAAAGAATTTTATAAAAAACAGATGCCCTTGCCCGGTCTTTGAAAGGCTCGCCCGTTCTGGAGCGTTCCCGCGGGCTGGCAAATGGGCCGTCCCTGGACCTCGCCTTCCAATCAGCTATTTTTTTTTATTCTTTTTTACTATAATTATTCAAGAATCTTCCTAAGATTGATTAATTAAATTGATTAATTGGTCGCAATGCATAATGAAGGAGTAAAATGTGGAAGCCCTGAAAAAAAATCCTGTCTGGAAGGGCCGGCGCGGCCCGGTGGTTTTGGTTATCATGGACGGCGTGGGTTACGGTAAATATAAAGAGGGGGACGCGGTGGCGGAGGCCAGGATGGATCATTTTACGGCCATCAAAGCCAAGAGCCCCCATACCCGCCTGAAGGCCCACGGTAAAGCGGTGGGGCTTCCCTCGGATGAGGATATGGGCAACAGCGAGGTGGGGCACAATGCCATGGGCTGCGGCCGGGTCTTTAGCCAGGGCGCGGCCCTGGTCTCCCGATCCATCGAATCCGGGGCCATGTTCCGGGGCCAGGCCTGGAAGGAGATTGTTGCCGGGGTTTTAAATTCCGCCGCCGAAAAGCCCCGGGAGCCGGCCCTTCACTTTATCGGCCTTTTTTCCGACGGGAACGTCCACAGCCACCTGGACCACCTCAAGGCCATGATCCGCCAGGCGAAAAAGGAGGGGGTAAAGAAGGTCCGGGTCCACATCCTCTTCGACGGCCGGGACGTGGGGGAAACCAGCGCCCTGGATTATGCGGGCCCCTTTGAAGCCTTCTTAAAAGAAGAAAATTGCCCCGCCGGGGACGGGGAAGCGGGTTTTGACGCCCGGATTGCCTCCGGGGGGGGCCGGATGTGGATCACCATGGACCGCTACGGCGCGGATTGGGCCATGGTGGAACGGGGCTGGAATACCCATGTCCACGGCCGGGGGCGGCAGTTTTCCAGCGCCCGGGAGGCGGTGGAAACCTACCGGAAGGAAATCCCCGGCATTATCGATCAGGACCTGAAGGAATTCGTCATCGCCGAAGGGGGCAAACCTGTCGGGACCATAGAGGACGGGGATTCGGTGATCTACTTCAACTTCCGGGGAGACCGGGCCCTGGAGATTACCGCCGCCTTTGAGGAAGACGGCTTTGATAAATTTGACCGGGGGAAAAGGCCGGATATCCGTTACGCCGGGATGATGGAATACGACGGGGATACCCATGTCCCCAAACGTTACCTGGTCAGCCCCCCTTCCATAGACCGGACCATGGGAGAATACCTGGCGGCCACCGGGGTGCGGACCCTGGCCATCTCGGAAACCCAGAAATACGGCCATGTAACCTACTTCTTCAACGGCAACCGGACCGGCAAGTTTAACGAAAAACTTGAGAACTATG
>JAITRD010000172.1 GCA_031288575.1 Treponema sp.
ACTTTCCATACCGGAGGCATCATACCATGCTGAGGGGTATATGTGGAAGGTATTCCAGGGCAAGGCTTTTACGGCTTGATTTTATAATAAGGAACAATCTCCGGCTGGGTGAGCAAAATGCACGCTTGCTTTGCACAAGAGGGTTTGTCGTTGTCCCTGAGGGTCAGATGGTGCAAAGCTTCGGTCAAGTGCCCCCCATGGGAATTTTGCTCACCCAGCCGGCCTTATTATTCCGTTTATATAGATGAGGCCGTAAAGGCGGCTTCTTTGAGGGGGAAGCGTTCTCTGGATGTGGCAAATCCCTTCCTCATCCAGAAATCTCTTCCCCTTCAAAGGGACGGCCTTTACCGCTTAAACATCCCCCTTGAAGGGAACAATGGCGCCGGCGGGGGAGCAAAATCTCTATAGGGGACACTTGACCGAAGCTTTGCGCCATCCGGCCTTCAAGGACAACGAAAAACCCTCTTGCGCAAAGCAAGCGTGCCCCCTATAGAGATTTTGCTCCCCCGCCGGCAGTTTTTGTACCCGTCATTATTTGTTAAAAAAAAGTAAATGCCGGCAACCTGCGCCGAATATTGCAGAGTATTGGCCCGCCCGTTACAATAGGGCTTATGGGTTACGATTCAGAGGATATGCGGGTTGTTCCGGATACCCGGGAGCCGCCGGCTCCGGCGGGGATCCTGGATATCGCCCGGAAGGAGCTGGCAAAACGGATTATTGGCCAGCATGAAATGCTGGACGGCCTCCTCATGGCCCTTATCGCGGGGGGGCACATCCTTTTGGAGGGGGTGCCGGGGCTGGCAAAAACCCTGGCGGTTAAAAGCCTCGCGGAAATTACGGGGCTGAGTTTTAAAAGGATCCAGTTCACCCCGGACCTGCTCCCCGCGGACCTTACCGGAACTTTGATTTGGGAACAGGCCTCCCTTACCTTTTCGGTCCGGAAGGGGCCGGTATTTGCCCATGTGATCCTGGCGGACGAGATTAACCGGGCCCCCGCCAAAGTCCAATCCGCCCTGCTTGAAGCCATGGAGGAAAGGCAGGTTACCATTGGGGAGAACTCCTATCCCCTGCCTAAGCCTTTTTTTGTCCTGGCTACCCAGAACCCCATTGAACATGAGGGAACCTATGCCCTTCCGGAGGCGGAATTGGACCGGTTCCTCCTCAAACTGCTGGTACGGTACCCCGGGGCAGCGGAGGAACTCCAAATCCTCCACCAAACCGCCCCGGTCCCCCTCTCGCCGGTTTTGCCCCTTCCCGCCCTGGAAGCCCTGCGGGCCGCCGCGGAGGCTGTTTATGTTGACGAAAAAATCGCCCGGTATATCGTGTCGGTGGTGGCCGCCACCCGGCCCCCGCCGGGAAAAACCGGCGGCATAGAACCGGGCGGCATGGCTGAAAAGGCCGGGAAGGAGGGGCTTTACCGGTATATTTCCTTTGGCGCCTCTCCCCGGGCATCAATCGCCCTCTACCGCTGCTCCCGAATCCGGGCCCTTTTTGAGGGCCGCGGTTTTGTAAGCCCCGAGGATGTGAAATCCGCGGCTCTGCCGGTATTACGGCACCGCCTTGTCCTTTCCTACGAGGCGGAGGCCGACGGTTTAGATCCCGACGGGATCATCTCCCGGATTCTGGCTATTATTCCGGTTCCCTAGGGCATACTTGTGGAATCCCGGGAGCTTCTGTCTAAAATTACCGCCCTCCCCCTGATTGCCGGCGGGCTTGCGGAGGATCTCCTGGCGGGAAATTTTTCTTCGATTTTTAAAGGCCAGGGAATAGAGGTGGATGAGGTCCGCCATTATGAGCGGGGGGATGAGGTCCGTTCTATCGATTGGAACGTGAGCGCCCGTTTCGGGACCCCCTTTGTGAAAATGTACCGGGAGGAGCGGGACCTTACGGTTTTTCTGGTCCTGGACAGTTCTGCCTCCATGGGGAGCGCCGGCGCCTCCGCCCGCGTTCCCTACGAGCAGGGAATACTCGCCGCCGCCCTGATCGCCTTTTCCGCGGAACAGGCGGGCCAGCGGGTGGGGGCGGTTTTTTTTGACCGGGAGATTAGCCGGGTCTTTCCTCCCCGGAAGGGAAGGGCCCAGGTTATGGCGATCCTCACCGGCGCGCTCCGCCACGGGGCAAAGGGAAGGGGAAGCTCCCTTGGGGCGGCCCTCCTGGGGGCCGGGCGGCTCCTCAAACGGCGGAGCCTGGTCGTGGTGGTATCGGACTTTCTCGCCCTTAATTGGGAAAAGGAACTGGGGGCGCTCTGCCGGAAACACGACGTTATCGCCCTGCGGGTGGGCCTTCCCCCGGATGAGGAAATGCCCGGCCTGGGGCTTATTACCCTGGAAGACCCCGAGAGCGGGCGGACCCTCCAGGGAACCACGAATTTTGCCCCCTTCCGTGCCGCCTGGGCTGAATGGAAGGGGGAGCGGGCCCGGTCCTGGCGGGTCGTCTGCCGCCGTTCCGGCGTGGCATCCCTGGATCTCTCCGCGACCGAGGATATTCCTGCCGCTTTGATCCGCTTTTTCGGGGGGAGGCGGCGCCTGTGAAGGCTTCTGCCCTCGGGATTCTGCCGGGGCTCTTCCTGTTTCTCTGTTTTCCCGGAGGGCTTTATCCCCAAAATTCTCCCCCCGGGGATGCCGGGGACGGTTCCTACCTTATTCCCCGGACTGTCTTTGTGGGAGACCGGGGCAGCCTGGTCGTTCCCCTGGGAGCCGCTTTTCTCAAGGTTCCGCCTTATGTCAAACAAAACCCGGTTTTCCCCTCCCTGCCGGAGGAACTCCGCATTGACCGGATCGCCCTGGAACACCGGGAGGGAATTCCCCGGCTCCTCATTGATTTCACCGCCTATGCGCCGGGGATAATAAGCCTTCCCCCCATAGAGATCCCCCTTTCCCCGGGCACGGAAACAGCTTCCGCCCGGCTTACCGGGCTCCGGCTGACGGTTAGCTCCATCCTGGACGACGGATCCCTGGTCCTTTCTCCCCCCGCGCCGCCCCTTCCGGTGCCCGGCACTGCCCTGATGATCTATAAAACCGTGGCGGCAATTTTTATCCTGAGCTGCGGGATCATCGGGGGAAAACGCTGGGCCGGGGAGCGCCTGACGCGCGGGAGGGAGGACCGGCGCCGGAGGGCCCTTGTCCGTACCCTGGCAAAAAGGATAAAACGCCTGAGGCGGGATCTTGCCCAGCAAAAACCGGGCCTTCCCGGGCTGGGGGAGCTTTTTAGCCGGATATCCGGGGAATTCCGGGTTTTCCTGGGCCTCTTTGCCCGGAGGGATTGCCGGGCCCTTACGGCGGAGGAATTCCTGGCTTTTCCCCTCGCCGAATTGTCCCGGGAACCTGATCCCCGGCTTTCCGGTTCCGCCCTGCGGGATCTTTTCCGCCGCTGGGATATCCTGCGGTTTAGCGGGAAGGATATCACGGAAAGGGAATTTTTAGGCGTTCTGGATGAACTGCTGGGCTTCCTTGCGGCCCTGGAAGGGGCGGCCCGGCGGAAGGGGTCCCTCCCGGAGGCCCCCGGTTCCGGGATGCCCGGGTTTCCCGGCGTTGAAAAAACGGGCCGGGCCCTTTCTCCGGGAGGCGCCGGGTGAATGTCTCCTTTGAACAGCCCCAATGGATCCTGCCGGGTGTTTTGATCATCCCCCTCATTATTTTCCTGGCCCGGTTTTTCAGGCCCGCCCTGGCCCTGCGCGTTTCCTTTATCCCCGCCGGAGGGACGCCCTTTAAGCCGCCCTTTAACCCCCTTTGGGGGCTTCGGCTTCTTAAGGCGGCGGAATTTCTGGGGGTGTTTCTTCTTTTTATTGCCGCCGCGGGGCCCCGGTTTGTCTCCGCCGAGACGGTATGGCTGAGCCGGGGGGCGGATATTCTTTTTGTGGTGGACATGAGCCCCAGCATGGCGGGGATTGATATGGGGCATTTAAACCGTTTCGAGGCCGCCCGGAAGCTGGTTTTGGATTTTGCCGAAAGACGCCCCGGGGACGCCGTCGGGCTTGTGGGGGTGGGAGATGACGCGGCCCTCCTGCTGCCGCCCACGGTAGACCGGCAGAGCCTTTTTTCCCGGCTTGACTCCCTGCAAATCGGGGAATTGGGGGATGGCACCGCCCTGGGTTTGGGTTTGGCCATTGCGGGGCTTCATATTGCCAAATCAAAGGCCCCCCGCCGGGTGGTCATACTTATCACCGACGGGGAAAATAATGCCGGTTCGGTGCATCCCGAAACCGCCGCGGAGGTCCTGGGGGAACTTGGGGTTTCCCTTTGGATCATCGGGGTGGGAAGCAGCGGGAAAATTCCCGTCGATTATGTGGATCCCCTTACCCGGATGCGCCGGACCGGGGTCTTTGAATCCCGTTTTGATCCGGAGAATCTGAAGCTTATCGCCCGGAGGGGAGGGGGGATCTACCTTGCGGCCCCCCACGGGGACGCCCTTTCCGCCGCCTTTTCCCGGATTGACCGGGGGGAGGCCTCGGTGGGAAGAACGGGCATCCGTATCCGGGAAACCCCCCTCCGGAGCTTTTTTATTGCCGCGGCCCTGATCCTCCTGGGGACCCTCCGCCTTATCCGGCGGCGGATTTTGGGGGCCTTTTTGTGAATCAAAACATCGGCTTTGAAGAAAGCCGGTTCCTGGGGGGATTGGCGCTCTTGCTCCCCCTGATTATTCTCTTTTTTTTAGAATTTTATAAAAGCAGGAGGATTTTTAACCTCGCCGCCGGTTCCCCCGGGGAAAACAGGGCCCTTAGGGTCCGCTATTTTTTGTCCCATGCCTTTTTTCTTGTCTTCCTCGCGTGCCTCCTTTTTGCCCTGGCCGGACCCGGATGGGGAACCCGGCGGGTAACCGAATACCGCCGGGGGGCGGATCTGGTATTTGCGGTGGACCTCTCCCGGAGCATGGAGATCCGGGACGGGCCTGCCCCAGTGGGCTCCGCGGCTCCTTCCCGGCTGGAAGGGGCCCTTAGGGCGGCGGGGGATCTGGTGCGCTATCTTGAACAAAAACGCCCCGGGGAAAACCGCTTTGCCCTTGCCATGGGGAAAGGCCGGGGCATCCTCGCCCTGCCCCTGAGCTACGATACCGAGGCGGTGCTGGCCCTTTTAGCGGGGCTTGAGGATATTCCGGTGAGCGGCTGGGGAACTAACCTGGAGAGCCTCGTTGATGCCGCCGCCGGGGCTTTTCAGGATGCTTTGCCAAGCCGGCGGCTTATTATCCTCCTTTCCGACGGGGAAAATCTTTCCGGTTCCCTCTCCGCCGCCCTGGAACGGGCCGCGGGGAGGGACATTATGGTCGCTGCCCTGGGCATGGGAAGCGACGCCGGCGCTCCGGTTCCTCCCGGCCCGGCCCGGCCCGGCTCCGGGCAAATTCCCCCCGAAGAGGCGGGGCTTCCCCCGGCCAGCTCCCGGCGGGCCGCCGTCCTTCAGGACGCCGCCGAGCATACCGGGGGCATATATGTGGATGGGAACCGGGAGGATACGGTCAGGGTTATGGGGGAATATATCCGTTCCCTCTCCTCCGAAACCGGGGCGGGGGTTTCCCGCCGGGAGCGGCGGCCCAGGTGGCGGCTTTTTGTTTTTGGGGGGCTTGCCGCTTTGGGGCTCTCCCATTTGGCCCGCCTCAGGCGGAGGGGCCCTGAAAATTCGGGAGGGGGAGAAAATGGCTAATCCCTTATTCCGGCTTCCTTTCCGGCCGGGCTTTCTGGTTCCCCTGTTCCTCCTCCTCTGCGGCTGTTCTCAAATTTCCGGGAAGCTCCTTATTATGGAGGGCAATTTTTTTTATTCCCGGGGGCTTTATAACGAAGCCCTTACGGCCTACCTCAAGGCGCAGGAGGATTCCCTCGCGGCCCCCTATGCCGAATATAACCTGGGTTCGGCCTATTTGTTCCTGAACGAGGCGGACGCGGCCCGGGAACGGATCGCCGCCGCCGCGGCGGCTTTGGGGGAGAAGCCGGCGGCGGATCACCGGGAACTGATTTTTCGCATCCATTACAATACCGGGGTGATTTATTTTGAACAGGAACAGTACGGGGACGCGGCGGCGGCCTTTAGGCGGGCCCTGGAAACCGACGGGAGCCGTGTTGAGGCAAAACGGAATCTGGAATTAAGCCTTCTCTCGCAAAACCGGCGGGGGGAAACCGCCGGGGCTTTATCAGACGAAGCCGGCCAGGAGGAAGGGGCCCCCCGGAGGGAGGCCCTCTTTGAATATCTTCGTCAAAAGGAACAAAACCAATGGAAAAGCCGGGAATGGACCGACCCTTCTCCCGCCTCCGGGCCGGATTATTAGCCCGGTTTTCTTCCCCGGGAGGGCCGCCCTTTTGCCGGCCCGGGGCTGTCTTTTCCCTGCTTTTGCTGGCTTCGGCCCTTATTGGAAGGGGGGCCCTTTTCCCGGAGGACGAATCCCTGGCGGTGGAAATCAAGGCCTCCCCGGAATTTCCGGTCCTTAACGCCCCTTGGCGGGTAGTGATATTGGCGGATCATCCCGAGGCCGGGGAGGTGGAGATTTATCCCCCCCCTTTCCCGGCTTCCCTGCTTTTGGAAGGGGTCTTTACCGGCGGTCGGGTGATCCCCGGCCCGGGGGGAAGCGCCAAGCGGTGGACCGCGGCGGAATATTCCTTTATTCCCCGGCGGCCGGGCCCCCTGAATCTGGGCCCCTTTGAAATCCGCGCGGCCGGCAAACGGGCCTTTACCCCGCCCTTAGCCTTTTTTGTCCAGGGCCCCGGAGACGGGGAGTACCGCCCCCTTCTCCGGTGGGAGACCCCCCCTTCTCCCCTCGCCGTCGGGGAAAGCGGGGAATTTGCCCTGATAATTACCGGCTGGGATCCCCGTAAACCCCTGCCCCGGGGGGAACTGCTCCGGGAAAAAATGCCGCCGGATCTCATCCTGGAAGAGGAAACCCTAAGCGCCTCCGACCGGGAGCGGGGGATCCTGTTCCGTTTCCGGCTTTTTCCCCTGAGGGCCGGGGACATCGAAGTTGATCCTTCCCTTTTTCGCCTGGAGGGATTGCCGGAAATTCCGGCCCTCCTCCTCCGGGTAAGGGCGGAAAAAGCCGGGCCGGCGGTTTTGGAGGCCGCGGCCCCTGCGGAACCGGGAAGGGCCGTGGAAACCGGGGCGGGCCAGGAGCCCCCCCTCCCCGGCGGCGAAGCCCTTCCGGCCTTGCGGCAGGGGCTTCCCCCGGCTTTTCCCCAAGGGCCGCCCCGGTTCCCCCCCCTTTTTCTCCCCGGATATGAACGAATCCGGCAAAACGCCCGGGAATTGTGGGAAGGGGGAAAACGGGCGGAAGCCCTGGCCGCGCTTCGCCGGGGGGAACGGGACCTTGCCTTTGGGCCCGCCCTGGTTTCCCTGAGGCGGGAGGTGGAACGGGCCCTGGCCCTTGAAACCGGGCCGGATGAAAAATGGCGGCCCCTTATGCCCCTGGGGATCCTCTGCGCCGGGCTTTTTGCCCTGATCCTGCTTGCCCTGGGGGGCCGGGTTTTTTCTTCCGGCCGTCCTTTTTTCGGCCCAAACGACGTAACTTCTCCCCGGATCCGGCGTTATAAAGGCAAGGTCGTGTTTCTCGCGGCGGCGATTTTAGCCGCCGGGTTTTTCTGCTGGGGGGAAACCGTGATCCGCCTGAGCGGAAGGGGGAACCGGCCCGGAATAGCCCGGGCAACTTCCCTCCGCCGGATACCGGATCCGGCGGGCGGGGTGATCGCCCAGGTTGGCGAAGGCCAGCGTCTTGTCATCCGGGGGGCCTCGGATTCATGGGTCTATGCGGAAGTCCCTGACGGCCGGGCAGGTTGGATGCCGGCAGAGCTGATTATTTTTTATTAACCCGGGGAGACCCATTGGCAGCATGAATTTTGGGGATATTTTGGATGAATGGGAAAGGCAAAACGCCGGCGCCCCGGGGAAAAAGACTGTCCGGAGGCTTGCCGGGGACGGGGAGGAAAAAAAGCCCCGGCAAAACGAGGGCTTAACCCATTCCCCTAAGGGGGCATTAAAAAAGACCGATCCCCTTACCGCCTGGCTTCGGATCCATGAGGTATATGACAAGGACGCCGAGGAGGAAGCCCGGGGGGAGCCCCCCGGAGACCGCCGCCGCCGGCTGCTTGCCAAAAGGCCCGACGCGCTTATCGACCTGCATGGCCTGACCCGGGATGAAGCCTGGGATAGCCTTGGGTCATTCTTTCAGGACGCTAAACTCCGGGGCTTTGAAAAGCTCCTGATCATCCACGGCAAGGGGAATCATTCCGAAAGGGAAGGGGTGTTGAAGGAGACGGCCAGAAAATTTATTGAAAACTGCCCCTTTGCCGGAGAAAGCGGCCGTCAGCACGCCTCCGCAGGAGGAAGGGGGGCTACCTGGGTTTTTATAAAAAGATGAAAATACCCGCGGGGATTTACCGTTCGCGGTAAATGATACGGCCCCGGCGGAGATCATAGGGGGAAAGGGCAATCCGGACCCGGTCGCCGGGCACAATACGGATATAATGCTTACGCATCTTGCCGGAAAGATGGGCGAGTATGAGGTGTCCGTTCTGATTATTAAGTTCTACCCTGAACATGGTATTAGGGAGTGCTTCCCGGACGACCCCTTCTACTTCAATCGCTTCTTCTTTAGCCACAATAACTCCTTGGCGTGTTTA
>JAITRD010000231.1 GCA_031288575.1 Treponema sp.
CATGTCCGGCCCGTCAGTTTTCTCCGGGGCTTCCCGCCCCTGTTCCTGGAAAACGAGGATATTGTTACGGTGGTGGAGATGGACGAAACCGTAAAGGTCTTCGGCATCGCCGAGGTGATCTTCCCCGAGGCCCCGGAGGACCTTTTCAGGAGTTTTCTCAACCGGGCCGGCAACCGGGAAAGGGTGAAAAATTCCGTCCACGAGGAACAGGGCCGTTTTATCATTGCCCCCCAGTTCGCCCGGGATTTTTTGGGGGACGCCATTATCGAACTTTCCCGGCATTTTGTCCTCCTGGAAACGGAGGTCCTGAGGGGGTACAAACTGAATTTTTCCCGGCCGCGGATCCGCTTTTCCATGGGCCAGGGGATTGACTACCTTTCGGGGCAGGCCGAAGTGGAGATCGGGGAGGAGCGCATCTCCTTCGCCCGGTTTATGGAGGAGTACCGCCGGGCCGCCTGCATCACCCTGGCGGACGGAACCCGTTCCTTCCCGGACAAGCGGACCATGGACAAGCTGGACCGGCTGGTTTCCCAAATTAAGGGGAACGAGGGGGTGGAACTCTCCTTTTTTGACATCCCCCTCCTTTTGCAGGATGAATCCATCACCATTGAAGGGGAAGCCTGGGAACAGGCCCGGCCCTTTTTTATAGGCTACAACACCATCGGGGAGCGCCGGGGTCCCTGGTCCCTGGCGGGGGGAACCCTCAGGCCCTACCAGGAATACGGGGTGCGCTGGCTGGATTACCTCCGGGAGTACCGCATGGGGGCCTGCCTGGCCGACGACATGGGCCTGGGAAAAACCATTCAGGTGATTGCCCTGCTCCGGGGGCTTAAAGCCGCGGGGGCAGAGGGGAACTGCCTCATCCTCTGCCCTAAATCGGTGGTTTTTAACTGGGCCGCCGAGCTGGACCGTTTCGGGCCGGACCTGCCCTACCTGGTCCATTACGGGAGCGGCCGGGATACGGGGGAGCTCAAGACCGGGGGTTTCCGGGTGATCCTCAGCACCTACGCGACCCTGCGGCGGGATGTCGAGGAATTCCAAAAACAGGAATTCTTCTATATTATCCTGGACGAATCCCAGAATATCAAAAACCTCTCCACCCAGACGACCGCCGCGGTACTGAGCCTCCGGGCGGAACACCGGCTGGCCATGAGCGGCACCCCGGTGGAAAATAACCTGGCGGACCTCTACAGCCTTTTCCGGTTTTTGAACCCCGGCTTTTTCGGTTCCGAGCGGTCCTTTGTCCAGCGTTACCTCAGGCCCATCCAGGACGGGGAGGACGAGGATGCCCTCCAGGACCTCCGGGCCCGGATCTACCCCTTTATGCTGCGGCGGCTCAAGGGGGATGTCCTCAAGGATCTGCCCCCCAAAACCGAGGAGACCGCCTATATCGAACTTGAGGAGGCCCACCTGGCGGTATATCACCGGCGGCGGCTTGAATATAAGGGGCTTATCGAGGGGATTATGAAGAACGGTCAACTGGGAAAATCCTCCCTTTTTATCTTCAAGGCCCTGGCGGAACTGCGCCGCCTTGCCAGCGTTCCCGAATCCGACGGGGAATACCCGGGCCCCTCGGCAAAACGGCTCTACCTCCGGGACATGATCGCCGGCCTCGTCGAAGGGGGCCACAAGTGCCTGATCTTTACCAATTTCCTCGCCCATGTGGACCTGGTAAGCCAGGACCTGGCGGAGCTGGGCGTCCCGAACCTCACCATGACCGGCGCCACCGTGGACCGGGAAACCCTGGTCCGCCGCTTTCAAACCGATCCCGCGGTCAAAGCCTTTATTATGACCCTGAAAACCGGGGGAATCGGCCTCAACCTGACCGCGGCGGATTATATCTTTATCCTGGACCCCTGGTGGAACAGCGCCGCCGAATCCCAGGCCATTGACCGCAGCCACCGCATCGGCCAGGCAAATCCCGTATTTTGTTACCGCCTTATCGCCCGGGATACCATCGAAGAGCGGATTCTGGAACTGCAGAAACGGAAAACCGATCTTGCCGGCGCCCTCCTCGCGGATGACGCCGGTTCCCTCAAGGCTCTCTCCCCGGAGGACATAAGCTACCTGGTAGGAGATCCCTATGAAAGCTGAAAAGCCCGAACCCGCGGATTCCCGGGATATCCGGACCGGCTCCCGGCACCGGAAAGAACTGTCGCGGCTTATTAACCGCATGAGCATGGAGGAGATCCGCTCCCTGACCAGGAATTTTTTCGGGAAAACCCCGGCGGCGAAAAACAAGGCGGAACTGGTAAACGCCTCGGCGGAACTTTTTGCCTTTTCCCGGGAGGAGGATTTTAACCGCTGGTTTTTTTCCCTTCCGGAGATTTCCCGGGGGATCCTCCGGCGGATCGTCTTTGAAGAGTACCTGCCCCTTTCGGCGGTTGAGGGGGAATACGGCATTTCCCTGCTCCGGGAGAACAAACGGAAACACTCCTGGGTGGAGAGTTTTGAAATAAATGAAGAATACCGCCTGGGTTTTGTGTACCTTTTTTCGCTCCATAACCAGATAATTCTCTGCCTCTCCTCCTTTTTGCGGACGGTTTTACAGACCTGGCTGGTTCCTCCGCCGGAGCTGACCCTCGGCGGCTGCCGTCTTGCTTTGGCCGAACCCGGCCAGGGCTGGGACAACAGCCTGGGGATAGCCGAATCCTTTCCCCTGTTCTGCGATGCCCTGAAGGCGGTTACGGAAAAAATGAAGGAACCCGACCGGGAGAAGGCCGTCCGGGGCTTTAAAAAACGGGATATCCAGGAACTGCGGAGTTCCTCGGCTTTTCCCCCCTTTCCCGCGGAGTTTGCCCCGGACAGCGCCGATTTAACCGCCCGGTTTGTCCTGTGCATGAAGGGCTTTAAGCCCGCCCGCCCCGCCGACGGCCAAGACGGGGTACGGGACATGGCGGCGGATTTTTTTAACGAGACCAGCCGTTTCACCTCCCGGTGGAACACCCCGGACCGGAATTTCCTGGAATTCAACCTCTGCCTGGATCATTTAAGCCGGAATCCCGGCTATTATTTGGATAATACCGACAAAATGCCCCCCTCCCGGAAGGTGTTTCAGGAAATCCTTTTGGAGATTGCCCGGGACGGCGGCGTTTTTGACGCGGATAAACTGGCCGGATACATCCTGGGAAGGGGGAAGCCCTTTTTTTTCTGCGATGAAACCGTGGAACGGTCCCTGAGGATCCGGGCCGATTCCCTTACCGTCAAGGGCGTTACCTATGAGGATAAGTATTACGAAGATTACCATCCCGTGGGGCCCCTGCGTTTTGAGCTTCTGGTTAAGCCCTTGTTTAAGGCCTATTGTTATCTCTTCGCCGC
>JAITRD010000063.1 GCA_031288575.1 Treponema sp.
AAATATGGCGGTACAGGTAAGGTCAGTCCCGGCGGTACTCATGTAGTCTTTGTTGGTACGGCTGACACCAGCAAGTTTGTCCAGCTTGAAAAGGACGCCGTATTAACCATCACAAAAGGTCGTTATACCATAAACGGAAATATTACTCTGGCGGGCGCAGCCGCCGCCAACGCGATAGTTGTTGAAGACGGAACCCTTACCGTCAAGAGTGACGTCACCGGTTTAGCGTTCGCGGACGGTGAGCTTACCGGTACCAGTGGATCTTCCAAACTCGTTATCGCCGGAAGCTCAGCACCTACCACCAATAAAATCCTCCTTGGTACATATAGTGGTGACGATTTTACCAGTGCTGCTCCTACTGTTCCGTCAAAAGGCACCTATCTATGGGTACCCATCGACGGTACCACTCCTGGCCATTGGAAAGCTGAGTGAGTTTACCCCCTAATCCCGCACCCTAAGCCTGTCACGTAACACCTTTGAGCCGCCTCCGGGCGGCTCTTTTTTGCCAGCCTTTCTTAAATTCCCGGGATAAAATTTGCCCCCTTATTTGAGCAAGCCCCCCCGGGGAAGGACGAAAAGCCGGGAAAACAGGACCCGCAAAACAACCCTGCGGAATTCCCCGCCCCCTCTCCCCAAAAAACTAAACCCAGCCAGCCATTCACCCCCACCAGCTCAATTTGCCCCCCCTTATTTGAGCAAGCCCCCGGGGGGAGGGCGACAGGCTGGGAAAAAAAGGGACCCGCACGCGGGTCCACGGAATTCCCCGCCGGAGCGTACCAAAGGTAGCGGAGGCGGACTCTACAAGCGTTTTTCCCTGCCCGTGCCCCTCCCCAGGGGGGGATTACTCAAGAAGACTTAAAGGGACAAGATTTCAGCGCCCGCCCCAGGGCCGCCAAATCGACGGGGCCCCCGGAGCCCTGGGGGGCCAGCTCATCCGCGGAAATGTCCAGTTTAAAGGGGCGGCGGGCAACGTGCTCCGGGTAATGGGCATCGGAGGAGGTGATAAGGGGATAGCCCAGGGTATCCAAACAGCCAAGGCCGGAAGTCCCGGCAGAGGGGCCGCTTAAAACCGGCGGAATGCGGACACATTCAACCGCGGCCCAGGGGCCGGGAACCACCGCCCCAAGCTGGCTGAACATGGAGAAGGCCGGCCGGTCCGCGTGGGCGGGGATGGCCAGCCCGCCGTACCGGCGCACCTGGTCCCCGATGGCGTCTATGCCCAGATCCAGGGCGCTGGGGAGGAAATACTCAACCTCCCCCAAAATATTGTCCTCCTCGTCCACATACACCTGATCCCCGGTCTTTTCCGGATCGTTCGGGAGGGGGAGCAGCAGCGAATAGGCGTATTCCCCAAAGGAAAGGGCGGCCTCGGCGGAGGCAAAAAGGCAGAGGACATGGATTTCCTCCGCGGTGGTGGCCTCCATGCCGAAGAGGGGGATAATGCCGAACCGGGGGCAGAGCCGGGCAAAGGCGGGGCAGTTGAGGCTTGAATTATGATCCGTTAAGGCCAGCGCCTGAATTCCCCGGGCAGCGGCCAGCTCAACCAGAACCCGGGGGGAAAGATCCAGGGAACCGCAGGGGGAAAGGCAGGAATGGTTGTGGAAATCCGCCAAAAGAGCCATCCATGCTCCCCTTTAATCCCCCCGGCCCAGCAACTGATAGAGTTTTCCCGAAACGTTAAACTGATTTTCCCGGGTCCGGATGACGGCGACCCCCTCATCCCGGGCCGCTTCCAGCATATCCTCCGGGAGGGGCCGGGAATTGCAAACAATGATAACCGAAATGTTCACCAGGGTCGCCACCGCCACGGTGTTTTTATGAGCCTGGATAGTGATGAGGGCCCCCCCCTCCTTGGCGTTGGCCATTACATCCGAGAGCAGATCCGAGGTATAAGCCCCGGTAAGATCCGCGTCCTCAAAAACGCCCTGAAGGATCTCCGCGTTTAAGGCTGCCGCGGCCTCCCGAATGGTCATGAGCCGGCTTCCTCCTTGGGGGAATTAAGGAATACCACGGAGCGGACGGTAGTGCCCGCGCCGACAACGGAATTGATAAAAAATTCATCCGAAACCCGCTTGGTATTGGCAAGGCCCATCCCGGCGCCGAAACCGAGGGAGCGGATCCACTCGTTCGCGGTGGACCAGCCTTCTTGAAGGGCCAGATTCACATCGGAGATCCCCGGCCCGGTATCGGAAGCAACGATGATCACCTTGTCGGGCTGGATGGAACAACTGATAGTTCCCCCCAGGGAATGAACCACCTGGTTAATTTCCAGCTCATAACTGGCAATAGCCACCCGGCGGATAATCTTCGGATCAATGTCCCGGTTTTTCAGGGCTTTTTTTATCTCCGTGGAAGCCCGGCCGGCCAGTTCAAAATCATACCTGACGGTGGCAAATTCCATTTCCGAATACCGGTCCGGCAAAGCGGCCTGGCTTTGATGCATTTTTTCCAAACGAAGTACCTCACGGTTCATCTCGACCAGCAGGGTTCTGATCACATCCTTGGAGCTAAGTATCCCCACCAGCTCCTGTCTTTTGTTGAGCACCGGAAAACGACCGTACCGGTATTTATTAAGGTAAGAAATCGCGAAGGAAAGGGGCATATCATCTTCCAGGACAATAACATTGGTGGTCATCCGTTCCTGGGCGGGACAATCGATAAAGCCCTTGTCCAGGGCGGTAACAATATCGTCAATAGAAACGATCCCTAAAAGGCGCTGATCCTCAATGACGGGAAGGCCGGTAATATAATTCTCCCGCATCAGGGCCTGGATATGCCGCATGGTATCGGTCTTTTTCGCGGTGATCACCGCGGAATTCATCACGTCTTTTATCTTTAACTGGTAAATAAGCTCCAGTATCACCGAGGGCGAATCGACGGTGCTGATGGGGATGTCTTCGGTTATGGAGGAACGATTATCCATAACTTGACCCCTTGCCGTCCTCGGGAAGGCCGGCGCCGGAGGAATTTTTCCCCAGGACGTAACGTTCGATAATCTCCACTACCCCTTCGTCATCGTTGGAATGTTCGGTAACCAGATCCGCAACGCTTTTAACCCGTTCATCCCCGTTTACCATGGCGACCCCCATGCCGGCCCAGCGGATCATGGCCTCGTCGTTCATGGAATCCCCAATGGCAAGCACCGATTCCCGGTCTATGTTCAGAATCCGGGATATCTGTTCCAGGGCGGTCCCCTTATTGACCCCCGGGGGGAGGATCTCCAAAAAATAGGGCTTGCTGGTAAACAGGGTCGCGTCCTTGCCCAAATAGCTGCCCAGAAGGTTTTGCAGGGGCCGGAGGATCATGGGATCTCCGGGAATGAGCAGTTTATAACACCCCGCGGCCACCATGGCGCGGAAATTTTCCACCACCACCTGCCGCAGCCCCGTAATTTTTTGGTCATAATCGGCAAACTCGTTGGACCGGGAAACATACATGATATCGTTTTCGTAAAGCTGTACCGGAAAACCCTCGGCGGCGGCCAAATCGTAGGCAATAAGGGCCGCCTCAGGGGGAATTTTTTTATCGTAAAGGATATTTCCGGTATGGCTCTCCCGGATTATGGTACCGTTGTTGCAAATCAGGTAGCCGGGCCTTTTGTGCATCCCCAAAAGCCGGGCAAACTGATCCATCGCGGCGGGAATTCTGCCGGAAGCCAATACCACGACAATACCCAAAGATTCCGCCCGCTTAATCGCGTTTCTTGTACGGTAGGAAATGGAAAGATCGGATCGTAAAAGGGTATCATCTAAATCAAGGGCGATCATGCGTATGGAATTCATGTAATAAGAATAACCCCTTGTCCGATGCTATTCAATAGCAATAAATCGTTAAATTTTATATAATATGGGCATGGGTAAAACGTATGCCTTCGTAAACCAAAAGGGAGGGGTCGGCAAAACGACTTCCGCCGTCAACATCGGGGCCTACCTTGCGGAGGCGGGCAAATCGGTGCTTTTGGTGGATTTCGACGCCCAGGCAAACCTTTCCGGCGGCATCGGGATGGGTTCCGCCAAACCGGGGATTTATGAACTCCTCTCCGGGACGGCGTCCATCGAGGAGGCCGTCAGGGCAAGTTCCCTTCCGGGGCTTTCGGTCATCCCCGCCAGCATCGACCTTTCCGGCGCGGCGGTGGAACTTATCGAACAGGAGGAACGGAATTTTTTCTTAAAAAAAGCCCTGGGGCCGGCTCAAGACCGTTATGATTTTATCCTCATTGACTGCCCCCCCTCCCTGGGGGTGCTCACCTTAAACGGCCTTGCCGCCGCCGACGCGGCGCTTATCCCCATGCAATGCGAATATTTCGCCATGGAGGGCCTTGCCCTGCTGCTTAAAACCATCAAACGGATCCGGACGAACCTGAACCCGCCCCTGGATATCGGGGGTATTTTCTTTACCATGTACGATCCCCGCACCAGACTTGCCCAGGACGTGGTAAAGCAGGTGAGCGCCTACTTTAAAAACAAGGTCTTTTCCACCATCATCCCCCGGAACGTCCGACTTTCAGAGGCCCCTTCCCACGGTTTAACGATTTCCCAGTACGATCCCCAGTGCAGCGGGGCCAGGGCCTATAAAAGTTTAGCCCAGGAGGTAATGTCCCGTGGCGCCTAAGCATGGACTGGGAAAGGGCCTGGGGGCCCTCCTTCCCTTAAACGATGACGAACCGGAGCTTCCCGCCTTTTCCGCCCCGGCTCCGGAAGAACCGGCGGTTTCGGGGGAACGGCTTATACCGCTGGAAAAGTTAAAGGCCAATCCTAACCAGCCCCGGAAGCATTTTGACGGCGAAACCCTCCGGGAATTGGCGGATTCCATCCGGGAACACGGCATTATCCAGCCCATCATCGCCGAAGAAGCCGGCGACGGGACCTACATCATCATTGCCGGGGAACGCCGGAGCCGGGCCGCCCGCCTGGCGGGGCTGACGGAAGTGCCGGTGATACTCCGGGACTATTCCGACGAAAAACGCCTGGAGGTTTCCCTGGTGGAAAATATCCAGCGGGCCGACCTTAACCCCATAGAGGAAGCCGCCGCCTATAAGGGGCTCATGGACCTCACCGGCCTCTCCCAGGACGAGGTCGCCCTCCGGGTCGGTAAAAACCGGTCCACCGTCGCCAATGCCCTGCGGCTCCTCAAACTCCCTGAGCCGATGCAGAAAAGCCTGAAAGAGGGGGAAATTTCTCCGGGGCACGCCCGGGCCATCCTCTCGGTTTCCGAGCCCGGCGCCAGGGAAAGCCTTTTCCAGGAAATAACCTCAAAAAATTATTCCGTCCGGGAAGCGGAAAAACAGGCGGCGGCCTTTAACAGGACTGAAAAACCCAAACCCCCGGCAAAAAGCGATCCCCGTCCGCCGGAACTTGAGGCCATGGAAGAAAAATTTATCGGTTCCCTGGGGACCAAGGTCGTTATCGAGGGGAGCCTCAGCAGGGGGCTCATCAAAATTGAGTATTATTCGATGGAAGATCTGGACCGGCTCTACGAAATTTTGGGGCGCTGAGGCAAACGGTTCCGCTTTGGCCCCTTATCTTCATAAAAACTGCAACCCCCCGGATATGCCGGGGTCTAATTATCAATCTTGACATTTTCAAGAAATATGTTATTATTGTATTATGACAAAATTTCTTATTTTGTCATATAAAGGCATTGCTATGGCAATCGAGATTATCGCCACCGGAAAGGCCGTTCCGCCTAAAAGGGTAAGCAACAAGGATCTGGCCGCAACTATCGACACCAGTGATGAATGGATCCGGTCCCATACGGGCATCGGCGCCCGGCATATTGCTCACGAGGACACGGCCTGCAGTGATTTGGCTTTGGAAGCGGCCCGGCAGGCCCTGGAAATGCTTGCGGGTCCCCGGCGGGAGGAAACCCTCGAGGAAATCGCCCTGACCCTGGACATGATCATTGTGGGAACCGCCACGCCGGATTATTATGCCTGCCCTTCAACGGCCTGCATTATTCAGGACAAACTGGGGGCGAAAAACGCCGCCGCCATGGATCTTGCCGCGGGGTGTTCCGGTTTTATCTACGGCATAGAAACCGCCGCGGGGATCCTGGAAACGCGGAAGAGCCGGAAACGGGCCCTGGTGATAGGCGCGGAGATACTCAGCCGGATTACCGACTGGACCGACCGGGGAACCTGCGTCCTTTTCGGGGACGGCGCCGGGGCGGTGATCCTGGAAAAAACCGGAGCCCCCAGGGAAGGGCCGGAAAAACGGGGGCTGCTGCGGACGGTCCTCGGGGCGGACGGTTCCGGATGGGAGCATCTTATCATGCCCCGGGGAGGCTCCCGGAACCCCCTGAAGCCGGGAGAGGGGCTAAAAACCCCCCTCCACCTGGAAATGAACGGCCGGGCGGTTTATAACTTTGCCGTAAAGGCAATGACCGAAACCATAGAGAAGCTTTTGGCCGAGGAGGGAATTACCATCGGCCAGGTGGAACGGATCATCCCCCATCAGGCCAACGCCCGGATTGTCCAGGCGGCGGCTAAACGGCTGGGCATAGCCGAGGAAAAATTTTTTTTGAATATTGAAGAATACGCCAATACTTCGGCGGCTTCGATTCCCATCGCCCTGGATGAAATGAACCGGGGAGGAATTTTACGGAAGGGAGATCTGATTATGACCATAGGTTTCGGCGGAGGCCTCACCTATGGGGGCAATCTTATTGTATGGTAGGAATATGGCGGTAAAGGATAAAACAAGCTGCTTTTTGTTCCCCGGCCAGGGCGCCCAATACCCGGGCATGGCCCTGGATCTGCGGGAAAATTCCCGGGGGGTTAAAAATTTATTTGAACTGGCTTCGGATATTATGGGTAAAGACATGGGGGCCCTCCTGGGGGATTCCGGCGGGGAGGCCCTCAAACGGACCGATGCCGCCCAGCCGGCGGTAACCCTGGCGAATTTGGCCGCCGCGGTTTACCTGGAGGAACGGGGGATCCGGCCCGCCGGCTGCGCGGGGTTTAGCCTGGGGGAATACGCCGCCCTGGTAAGCGCGGGGGTAATCGGCCCGGAAGACTGTTTCCGCCTGGTAAAGGCCCGGGGAGAGGCTATGCTGGCCGCGGCGGACCGCATCCGGGAGATCTCCCCCGGGAGGGAGGCCCCGGGCATGGCGGCGGTAATCGGCCTTGAGCCGGAGCAGGTTTTGGCCCTTATCGCCGAATGGAGCGCCGCCGGCCTGAGCGGGCTCTACCCGGCAAATATCAATTCCCCCCGGCAGCTCGTCGTAGCGGGAACCGCCGGGGCCCTGGCCCTGGCGGAAGAAAAATTCAAGGCCGCGGGGGCCCGGCGTTTTGTCCGGCTCCAGGTGTCCGGCCCCTTCCATTCGCCCCTCATCGCCGGCGCGGCGGAGAGCTTCGCCCCGGTGCTTGAGGGGGTTCCCTTTAAGGACCCGGTCATCCCCCTCTATTCCAATGTCAGCGGCGGCCCGGTTGCCTCCGGCGCGGAGGCTAAAAAATTCGCCCTGGCCCAGATTACCTCCCCGGTGCGGTGGATTGAGGAAGAGGGGGCCGTAAACCGCCAGGAGGGCTTAGAAGCCGTTTTGGAAACCGGCCCGGGGACGGTACTCCGGGGTTTATGGAAAGATTCGGGAAGCAAAATTCCCTGTCACGCCGCGGGAACCGAGGCGGATATAAAGCTTTTGCAAAATTAGGAGGAGGCCATGGGATTGGAGGGGAAAAAAGCCTTAATTACCGGCGCGTCCCGGGGCATAGGCCGGGCAATTACCGAAAAATTTCTTGCCGAAGGGGCCGAAGCATGGGGCCTGGGGACCCGGGAACCCGCCGGCCTGGAGGAATGGATCGCCGGAACCGGGGGCAAACTGCATTGGATCAGCCTTGATCTGGGGGATCTCGCCGGGATAGAAAAAAATATCGAGGACCTGGTAAAAGAAGCGGAGGGTTTTGACATCCTGATAAATAACGCGGGGATCACCCGGGACAACCTTTCCTTCAGGATGAGCCTTGAGGATTGGCAGAAGGTCCTGGATGTGAATCTGAGCGCGGCCTTCCTCACCGCCCGGACGGTGGGGCGGGATATGATCCGCAGGAAAAAAGGGGCGATTATCAATATGTCCAGCGTAGTGGGCATCCACGGCAACGGCGGCCAGGCGAATTACGCCGCAAGCAAGGCGGGGCTCATCGGCCTCACCAAGTCCCTGGCCCAGGAGACCGCAAGCCGGGGCGTCCGGGTAAACGCCATAGCCCCGGGCTTTATCCTGTCGGACATGACCGGGGCACTCCCCGAAGCGGCCCGGGAAAAGCTCCTGGAGCGCATCCCCCTTAAACGGGCGGGAAGCCCCGAGGATGTGGCGGAGGCGGCCCTGTTCCTGGCCTCCGATGCCGCGGCTTATATCACCGGACAGGTGCTTGCCGTGGACGGCGGCATGTTTATATAGGGCAAACCCCTAAAGCCGCTCTTTCAAGGGAGCAGTTTTGAAAGGGTGCCCTGTCAAAAAGTTTTTTCGGAGGATTAATTTTCGGAGGATTAAATGAAAAAAAAGGTTGTTGTTACCGGCATGGGGGTTATTTCTCCCATAGGCAAATCCCTTGAGGAATTTAAAACATCCCTCCTGGCGGGGAAAAGCGGTATCGGAAGGATTAGCCTCTTTGACGCCGCCGGTTTTGAAGTAACCATCGCCGGAGAGGTTAAAGATTTCGACCCTTCGGTTTGGATCGATAAAAAGGATGCTCGTAAGATGGCCCGGTTTACCCAGTTTGCCGCCGCCGCCGCGACCCAGGCCCTGGAGCAGGCGGATCTTCTGGAAAAAGCCGGGGAAGAGGGGCGCCGGCAGATAAAGGGCAATCCCGAAAGAACCGGCATTGTTTTGGGAAACGGGATCGGGGGTTATGAGATTGTTACCGAATCCTTCCGGAAGCTTTTTGCTAACGGCCCCCGGCGGATGCTGCCTTTGACGGTTCCCCTCATGATCGGGAACGAGGCGGCGGGAAACATTTCCATGCTCTTCGGCACCCGGGGCCCCGCCTTTACCCAGATAACCGCCTGCGCTTCCGGCACCGACGCCCTGGGACAGGCCCTGGACCTTATCCGGTCCGGCCGCTGCGACGTGGTTATTTCCGGGGGAACCGAATCCTGTATCGTGCCCTTTGCGGTGGGGGGCTTTATAATGCTGAAAACCCTGTCCACCAAACGGGAAGCGGAGCCGGAAAAGGCCTCCCGGCCCTTCGACGCTGACCGGGACGGTTTTGTCCTGGGGGAAGCGGCGGGCATCCTGATCCTGGAAAGCGAAGAACACGCGAAAAACCGGGGGGCGGCTGTGCTGGCGGAATTCGCCGGTTACGGGGCATCCGCCGACGCCTATCATATCACTTCCCCGGATCCTTCGGGCCAGGGCGGGGGCAGGGCGATAAAACTCGCCCTGGAGGACGCGGGGCTTAAACCCGGGGATATCCAATACTACAACGCCCACGGAACCTCCACCCAGATAAACGATCCTACCGAGACGGCGATGATCAAATACGCCTTTGGGGATTACGCCTATAAGCTCAAGATATCCAGCATCAAAAGCATGACCGGCCACTGTGTTGCCGGCAGCGGGGGCCTGGAAGCCATCGCGAGCATCCTGGCTGTCAGGGAGGGTTTTTATCCCCCCACCATCAACCTGGATAACCCCGACCCCGCCTGCGACCTGGATTATGTACCCAATAAGGCCCAGTACGGCGCTATCAATGCCGCGGTCTCGGGGTCATCAGGATTCGGGGGCCATAACGGGGTAGTGGTCTTTAAGAAGTATCCATAAAGAGGAAGGAAAAAGAATGAACACCAAGGAAACAACAAACCCCGGGGGGGAAAATCCCAATCTCATTGAGGCCCTGCTCCCCCACCGTTATCCCTTTCTTTTTGTGGACGAAATTATCGAAGCCGATCAAGACCAGGTCATTGCCCGCCATGTCTTTACCGAAGGGGAATTTTTTTTCCGGGGGCATTTTCCCCAATATCCGGTGGTACCCGGGGTCATCCTGATTGAGACCATGGCCCAGTCCGGCGGGGCGGGGCTTAAAAAACTCGGCCTTTTGGGAGCCGGCGGGGAATCGGCCTTGTTTTTTCTGGCTTCGGTGGACAAGGTGAAATTCCGCCGCCAGGTGCGGCCCGGGGAAGAAGTCCGGTCGGTGATAAAAAACCTCCGGATTTCGTCAAAGATGATAAAACAGGCCGGCAAAGCCTATGTGGGGGAGGAGGTCGCCGCGGAAGCGGAATGGCTCTGCCTTGTGGGCGGGGCGGAACCGGAAGGGGCTTCCCATGAATGAGAAACTGCTGCTGGCGTTAATCGACAGAATAAACAACAGCTCCCTAACGGAACTGGATTATACCGACGGAACCATCCATCTTATCCTCAGAAAAGGCGGGGCCGCCCTCCCCTCCCCGGATGCTTCCGGGAATGTTCCCGCCGGAGAGGCCGGGAGGAACATTCCCGAGGGGCATAACGACGGCACGGTACGGCTGGGACTTCCGGTAAATGCCGGCGCCGCCGAAGACGGGGGGGAAATCATCACCAGCCCCATTGTGGCTACCTTTTACGCCGCCCCCGGCCCGGACGCCCCTCCCTTTGTGCGGCCAGGTTCCCGGGTTGCCGCCGGGGAAACCCTCTGCATCCTGGAGGCCATGAAAATGATGAACCACCTGGAAGCGGAATTCGACTGCGAGATCCTCTCCGCCGAGGCTTCCAGCGGGGAACTGGTGGAATACGGCCAGGCCCTTTTTAAGGTAAAGCGGCTTTAGGGGCTTCTTAAAGTTGAAGTTTTTAGGGACCCTTTTTATAGTAAAATGAAGGGAAGGGTATTTTGATAAAACGTCTGCTTATTGCAAACCGGGGCGAAATCGCGGTTCGAATTATCCGGACCTGCCGGGAGCTGGGGATAAAAACCGTGGCGGTTTATTCCACCGCCGACGAGGGCAGTCTCCATGTACGGCTGGCGGATAAGGCGGTATGCATCGGCCCGCCCCCCTCCTCCCAAAGTTATCTGGTACGGAACAACCTGATCATGGCGGCGATAAATACCGGCTGCGACGCCATCCACCCCGGGGTCGGCTTTCTTTCGGAAAATTCCGCCTTTGCCCGGCTGGTCCGGGAAAAGGGGCTTATCTTTATCGGCCCCGACCCGGAGGTGATTGAACTCCTGGGGGACAAAGTCCGGGCCCGGGAAACCGCCGGGCGTTTCGGCCTGCCGGTAACCCCGGGCACCGCGGACGCGGTAGGGGATGCCGGCGAGGCCCGCCGGGCGGCGCGGGAACTGGGTTTCCCGGTGATTATTAAAGCCGCCGCCGGGGGCGGGGGAAGGGGCATGCGGATTGTCCGCTCCGAAAAGGAACTTGGGGAAAACCTTGCCCTCGCGAGCCGGGAAGCGGAAGCGAATTTTGCCGACGGCCGGGTCTTTATTGAGCGGTACCTGGAAAATCCCCGGCATGTGGAGCTGCAGATCCTCGCCGGCGGCGGGGAAGAAGTGGCGGTCCTGGGGGAACGGGACTGTTCGGTCCAAAAAAACCACCAAAAGCTGATTGAGGAAAGCCCCTCGCCGGGGGTAAGTTTGGAAATGCGGCGGCGGATGTCCGAAGGGGCGGTCCTGATGTTCCGGGACTTACAATACCGGGGGGCGGGTACCATTGAGTTCCTGGTTGAGGGGGAGGCCTTTTATTTTATGGAAGTAAACGCCCGCCTCCAGGTGGAGCATCCGGTAAGCGAATTTGTTTCCGGTACCGATATTGTGCGCCAGCAGATCCTGGCCTGCACCGAAGGCCGCCTTGAGCCGGGGCTGAACCCGGTCCGGCTTGAGGGGTGGGCCATAGAATGCCGGATCAACGCCCTAAGCCCCGGCACCGTAACCCGGCTGGACCTTCCCGGCGGGCCGGGGGTACGGTTCGACTCCTTTTTATATACCGGCTGCAAGGTCCCCCCCCATTACGATTCTATGGTAGCAAAACTCATCGTCTACGCCCCCGGCCGGGAAGGGGCCCTGGCCCGGATGGACCGGGCCCTGGATGAACTGAATATCGAGGGAATTAAAACCAACCGGAACCAGCAGCGGTGGATCATTAGGGACAGCACCTTCCGTTCCGGCCTATTCGGAACATCCTATTACAATCAAATAGCAAAGGAGGCCGAAGATGCCCTCTGAAACGGATGCCGCAAAAAACAAGGGGCAGGGTCCCTGCCCGGGCTGCGGCGCCCAGCATGATAAAGCGGCTGTCGACGGAGCCCTCAAAACCTGTCCTTCCTGCGGGTACCACTACCGGATGGAGCCCTTTGAGCGGCTGTTATACCTCGTTGATCCGGGAAGTTTCCAGGAATTTTCAGCCAATCTCCGTTCCCTTAACCCCATTGATTTGAGCGGGTATGAAGAAAAACTTTCCGAGGCCGAGGCCAAGGCCCAGATGAAGGACGCGGTGATTACCGGAACCTGTACCAGTGAGGGAGAACCGGTCATCCTGGGCCTCATGTCCTTTACCTTTAGGGGGGGATCCATGGGTTCCGTGGTAGGGGAAAAGGTCTGCCGGGCCCTGCTCCGGGGGGCGGAAGAAAAACTTCCGGTGATCCTTTACACCACCTCCGGGGGCGCCCGGATGCAGGAGGGAATCTTTTCCCTTATGCAGATGGCCAAAACATCAAGCGCCGCGGCGGAACTGGATAAGGCGGGGGTTCCCTTTTTTGCCGTCCTCTGCGATCCTACCACCGGCGGCGTTACCGCATCCTTTGCCATGCTGGCGGATATTGCCCTGGCCGAACCGGGGGCCCTTATCGGCTTTGCCGGCCCCCGGGTTATTGAGGGGACCATACGCCAAACCCTGCCCGAGGGCTTCCAGCGGGCGGAATTCCAGCAGGAAAAGGGGTTTGTGGATATCATTGTCCCCCGGAAGGACCAGAGGCGGACCCTTTCGGCCCTGCTCGATCTGCATAAAAGCGCGGCCCCGGCTGAAGCCGGCGGGGGGGACGCTAACGATTCCGGTAACGGGGAAGAGCTATGATGAATATTTCAAAGATTCAAAAAAAATTCGCCGAATTAAAAAAAATGGTCCGGGACCTGGGAATTGACGCCTCCAAGGAATTGGAACACCTGGAAGAAAAGGTCAACGCCAATTCCCGAACGGAAACAACCTGGAAACGGGTTGAATTAGCCCGGCATCCGGAACGGCCCTATTCCCTGGATTATATCAGCCGCATCTTCGACAATTTTATCGAACTCCGCGGAGACCGGACCTTTGGGGACGATCCGTCCATCATCGGGGGGCTGGCCTTTCTCGAGGGGCGGCCGGTTACCATTCTGGCCAACCAAAAAGGCCGTACCCTCAAGGAAAACGTGCGCCGCAACCACGGCATGGCAAACCCCGAGGGGTACCGGAAGGCCCTGCGCCTGGCCCGGCAGGCGGAAAAATTTAAACGGCCCATTATCACCTTTGTGGATACCTCCGGGGCTTATCCGGGGCTTGGCGCGGAGGAGCGGGGGATCGGCGAGGCCATAGCCCGGAACCTCTTTTATTTCAGCCAGCTTAAAACTCCGATAATCTGTGTCATCATCGGCGAGGGCGGTTCCGGGGGCGCCCTGGGGCTTTCCGTGGGGGATAAGATCTATATGCTGGAAAACGCCATTTATTCGGTGATCAGTCCCGAGGGCTGCGCTTCCATCCTCCTCCGGGACGTTTCCAAAGCTAAGGATGCCGCCGCCATGCTCAGGATCACCAGCGCCGACCTCCTGGAATTTAAGATAATCAACGGAATTATCCCGGAACCGCCCGGAGGAGCCCACGCCGATCCCGATGCCGCGGCCCAGGGCATCAAGGAGGTGCTGCTTAGGGAAACGGCCTACCTTTCAAGCCGGAACCCCGCGGTACTGGTCCGTTACCGGAACCAGAAAATCCGCAAGATCGGTCACTGGAACGAAGGTTCATAGTAGCCTGCCGCGCCCTTACCCCGGGCGGAAAATCCTTTTTCCGCCCGCTTCCCGGGCCGCCGCTAAGATTTTTCTTGCAATCTTTAACTATTCGGGATAAAATCAGGTATTTTATAAACCGTAAAATGGCGGGGGGCTCCCGGGCATTGGATCCGGGCCGCCTGCCGCGCGGACGGGTTTCTGCGCCGCTTTATACCGCGGAAACCGCGATTTAGGGCCCGCCTTCGGAGTTTGCGGAGTAAAAAATCATCTAAGCGGCGGTTTTTTCGGAGTTTACGCGCGAAGCGCGACAAATTCCCGGCAAATAGCCGAGAAGGGGTAAAGTGTGGCGGAAATGAATCTATTATCCATACAAAAAAAGGAAAAGGTGACCGATCAGGTGCTTTCCCAAATAAAGGACGCCTTTATGCGGGGGGAATTGAAACCCGGGGACCGGCTTCCCGGGGCCAGCGAACTTGCGGAAAAAATGGGCGTCGGGATTTCTTCGGTCCGGGAGGCTATCAAAATGCTGGAAAGCATGGGCGCCCTGGAGGCGAGGCAGGGGGAAGGGACTTTTGTCTGCAACACCCTTCAAGAGGGGGCGGTGAATGCCTTTGAAATTCAGTTTATGCTGCTCCCCCGGACCGCGGAGTATTTGGTTGAATTCAGGGAAATGTATGAAACCGCCTATACCCGCCTTGCCATGGCTAACGCAAGCCCCCAGGATTTGGCTAAAGTAGAAGCCGCGGTTCATGCCCTCGAAGAAAAGGCGAAGGATCAATCCCCCGACGCCCTGGTGGCTGCCCAGGATGAGCTGGATTTTCACCGGAGCGTCCTCTATTGTACCCATAATCCTTATATTATAAAAATCGGCGAAGTTTCCCTCGAGCTTTTTTTTACGGTTCTCCACAACAAAATGAAACCCCTCAAAACCCAGGATGCCCTGGAGGATCACCGCAATATCCTGGAGGCGCTCCGCAATAAGGACAACGAATTGCTGCAGCGGGTTTTTCAAAAGGCCTTCGCCGCGTGGATCGCGCGGTTTAACCAGGATACCTGAGGCTGCCCTTTTTTACGGCAGGACCTTACCGGCCTATTAAAAACATTCTTCTTTATCCCTTGCAGAATTTCCTGTTTCCGGTCATAGTAAGGTATTAATGACCATTAATCAAGAAGACGCACTTTACGAATTCCTCGAATCGGTTACCAAACCCTTTACCCTGGAAGAAGCAGTGTCCTTTATCCGTATGATTGACCCCAAACGAAGCGGCCGCCTGGGCATGGAGGTAAGCGCCCTTATCAATTCCCGGAACATTGCCTTCCGCTTTGATACCAAAAGGTGGGTTTCCCGGCGGGGATGCTTTGAGCCGGTGCAGTTTGTTATCAGCCCTACCCGGCTGGAACTGCTCAACGGGATCCTCATTCCCGGCCACCGGTGCATCCCCTTTGCCAATCCCTCCCTGCTCCCCCAGGAATATGTTTTTCACTGGCAGGGTTCCCCCATTCCCCGGACTACTACCGAGGGGCCACCGGAGGAATTTTATCCCTTTTACCATATCTTTGGGGAAGAATACGCGCCCCAATATGTTGCCCGGGATAATCCTGAAAACGAAGAAGCCTTTAACAGCGATCCCTACGACGATCCCCCGGAGGTTTCCATTCACACCCTGGATATGCGGAATATTTACCGGGAAGCCGCTTTTGTTCCCGGCGACCGTTTTGTGGTGAGCACCCTGGACTGGAAAGCCGGCGTTTTTGAGCTGGAACGGGCGGGAAAGGATGCCTGGCCCCAGGAGGCCCTGGATGCCTGGGTTAAAGCCGCCGAGGAGGGATTTGAGGATTCCTTTGCCCTTTTAGGGCCGGGAACTTCCACGGAGGAACAGGCCGCCTATGCCTATTGGTACGGCGGGAAACGGATGCGGGAGGTACCGGCCTATGCCCTGGAGGATTTTCTCTACGAAAAAACGAACCGGATTGAAACCACTGCCTACGGCATTGAGACCCGTTTCTGGTACGCGGGCAAGGAAATTCCCGACCGGAAGGAACCGGAAGAAAGCCGGACCCTGCCGGACCGGACGGTGATTGAGGAGATCCTCTTTCAGAAAAAAATTCCCATTTCCGAATACGCGGTTCAGTCCTATGTCCGGGACGCCCTTTACCGTAACCAACTGGATATCCCTTCTATCCTTGAGCGGATCGTGCCGCCCATCCTGGAGCTTCGGGAGCCGGACCGGGGCTATCTGGCGGAGTATGTGGCGGACGTGCTTGAAGAATTCAGGGACTCCTATAGTCTTTTCGCGGATAAATCCATGGGCCCCATCCGGCAGCGGGTCGGGGAGCTTCATACCGCGGTTATTGACCTCGCGGCCCGGCTGCAAAAGGGGGATATCGACCCTTCCTGGCTGCCCAAACATACCTTTGTTATTCTTTCCCAGATCCAAGGCCATGCCGCCAGTGTATTGGAAGATTTGGATACCGACGAGGCTCCCGCCGAAACGGAGCTTGAGGCCATGGATAATTCCCTGGACAGCATGATTGAAACCTACGAGGACATTAAGGAACTTATCGAGGAATCCCTTAACAGTTTCCGGCGGAATAAGCTTTCGGTGGTAAAAAATACGGGAAAAACCCGGGACGAGGCGTCTTGGAAAACCATTCAGCTTAGTGTGGGCGGTACCGACGCGTGGCGCCGGATTGTTATTCCCGCTTCTTACAGCCTTGAGGACCTTCACGGGGTTATCCAGACGATTTTTGACTGGAAAAACTGTTACCCCCACTATTTTGTCCTGGGAAAGCTGGGAAACACCCTTTGGGATCCGGAAGGATCCCCCGAATCGCGTGTCCGGATAGCGGAACTGAGTGCCCGGGGAATTTCCGAAATTTTATATGAATACGGGACCAAATGGACGGTAAAAATCATTTTCCTTTTTTATAACGATAATTATATCGGATCCGAGGATCAGCTTCGCTGCATTGCCGGCGCCGGCGCCGCTCCTCCTGAAAATATCGACGGCCCCCTGCGGTTTAGGAAGATCCTGTCCGCCTTAACCAAGGGCAATGACGCCGAACGCCAGGGGGCGCTGCACGAATTGGGCAAAAATTTTGACCCCGAAGGTTTCGATATGGAAGCATGCAACCGGAATTTAAGTTCCGGCGCGTTTATAAAAAACCGGGCCAGATAATAATAAGGATAGGCATGGATAATCAAAATAATAAATCGGGACTTGCCGGTTTGATACAAAAGGGGGGGGTGTTTGCGGGTATTCCCGGAACGAATCCCAGGGAGGTACTGACCAGCTTGCTTGAGATTATACCGCTGCCGGCATCGGCGCCCCGGGGGGAGCTTTTAAAGGCGGTCCTGGAACGGGAAGCCCTCATGTCCACCGCTATCGGCTGCGGGATCGCTCTGCCCCATCCCCGTAATCCCCTGGTAAGCAGGGATGAGGAACAATTCCTTATCATCGCTTTTCTGAAAAACCCCGTAGATTGGCGGGCCCTGGACAGCCTCCCGGTGCATACTGCCTTGCTGGCGGTTTCCTCCTCCCCTAAACAGCATCTGCGGACCCTTTCGGAGATTAACTTTTTTTGCCAGCAGGAATCCTTCCGGGAATTGCTGGTTAAGCGTTCCCCCCAGGAGCGGATTATCAAGGTGATTCAGGAAGCCGAACGGGCTTGGAAATCCACAACCCTGTCTTAAGGACGGGGCAATCTCTTATGATAGGAGTATCCTATGAACACAACGGCCTTGGAGAAAGTTTCTTTAAGCATTCGCGCCTTGACCATGGATGCCGTCCAAAAGGCGAATTCAGGTCATCCAGGACTTCCTATGGGAGCCGCCGAACTAGGCGCCCTTCTTTATGGAGAAATTCTGCGGCACGATCCCGCCGATCCTGCCTGGGCGGATCGGGATCGTTTTGTGTTATCCGCCGGTCACGGTTCCATGTTCCTTTACGCCTTGCTTTACCTTTCCGGATACCGGGACATGACTATTGAGGATATTAAAACCTTCCGGCAGATAGGTTCCCGGGCCGCGGGCCATCCTGAATACGGCATGGCCGGGGGCATTGAAGCCACAAGCGGCCCCTTGGGGCAGGGGATGGCCGCCGCAGCGGGCATGGCCGTAGCGGAATCCATGCTGGCGGCCCGGTTTAATACGGAAAAACGGAAAATTCTGGATCATTATACCTATGCCTTTGTCGGGGACGGCTGTCTTCAGGAGGGGGTTTCCGCTGAGGCTAGTTCCCTGGCGGGACATTTGGCCCTGGGAAAACTCATCGTTTTTTACGATTCCAACAAGATCACCATAGACGGTTCCACGGATCTTGCTTTTACCGAAGATACGGCAAAACGTTACGAAGCCTACGGCTGGCAGGTACTCCATGGCTCCATGTACAACTTTGAGGAGATCGCCGAACTCGTCGCCCGGGCCAAGGCGGAAACCGGGAAGCCGAGCATGATTATCCTTAGCTCCGTCATTGGAAAGGGTTCCCCCGGCAAACAAAACACCGCCGATTCCCACGGCGCTCCCCTGGGCGAGGCGGAAGTAGCCGCCGCAAAGGCCGCCCTGGGCATTCCCGGCGATTTTTATGTTCACCCCGAAGCGTTTAGCTACTTTCAAGCCAAACAGGGGGAATGGAAAAAACGCCGGGAAGCCTGGCAGGGGGAATTTGAAGCCTGGTCCCGGGAAAATCCGGATAAACGCCGGGAGTGGGATGCCTTCTATTCCGGCAAGGCCGCCCCCGCGGCGCCGCCCCTTTTTGCCCCCGGGGATAAGGCAGCCACCCGGACCGCGGGGAATAAAGCCCTTATCGCGGCGGCCGCGGCAAATCCCAATCTGGTGGGGGGCTCCGCGGACCTTAAGGGGCCGAACGCGGTGGGGCTCCCCAGCGGGGGGATCTATTCCGCTTCCAACCCTTCGGGACGGTATATCCATTTCGGCATCCGGGAATTTGCCATGGCCGCCATTTCCAACGGGATAGCCCTCCACGGGGGCCTGCGGGCATTTTGCGCCACCTTTATGGTCTTTTCCGATTATTTGAGGCCGGCCCTGCGGCTTTCGGCCTTGATGAAACAGCCGGTAATTTATGTCTTCACCCATGATTCCATCTTTGTCGGGGAAGACGGCCCCACCCACCAGCCTGTTGAACACCTGGCGTCCTTCCGGGCCATTCCCGGTTTACGGGTCCTGCGCCCGGCGGACGCGGAAGAAACTGTCGAAGCCTGGGCCATGGCCATGGAAAGGCAGGACGGTCCCACGGTGCTTGCCCTGAGCCGGCAGAACGTTACGGTCTTCCCAAAGGCGGATCCGGAGTGGAAAAACACCATCCGTACCGGCGCCTATGTGGTTACCCCCCCGGAATCCGCCGCCCCGGATGTGGTGATAATCGCCACCGGTTCCGAAGTCGGCCTTGCCCTGGAAGCGGCCGCCAAGGCCGAAGGGAAAAAGGTCCGGGTGGTTTCCATGATAAGCCGGGAATTGTTTGAATCCCAGCCCCAGGCCATCCGGGACGCCATCGTGCCCCCGAAGGTCCGGGCCGTTTGCTGCGAGGCGGGGGTCAGAAGCGGCTGGGAGAGATGGGCAAAACCGGAGGACATCCTTTCGGTTGAAGGTTTCGGGGTTTCAGGCCCGGCAGCCAAGGCGGCTGAACATTTGGGATTCACCTCCGCCGCTTTGGCGGCAATTATCAACCGCTAGATGCTCCTAAAGCCGCCGTCCCGGGCCAAGGGAGACGGCGGCTTGGGCGGATACGGGAGCCGGGAAACAGCATGATACCGGAAAAGGGCTGCGTGACGGAACCTGGGGCAAGCGGCTGATCATGAACGAAAAGGAACTGCTGGCAGCGGGATTAGGGGAACTGCGGGAAAGGGACGGGGATATGGGGGAACTTTTCGGCAGCCGCGGGGAGGATCTTTTATTCTTACTCGACAGTTATATACAAGAAATTGAACGCTTTAATCCCGCATACGGCCTGGTGGGAGAGAAGGATCGGCGGGAATTGGTGATAAAACACATCCTCGATTCACTGGCGCCCTTGGGGATCATCTGCCGTTTACTTAAAAAAACCAGTAAGCCCCCGGAAACAGGCAGGGCCGGTTCGCCCGTTGCCGCCAAGGAACTGAGCCGCCGCATCGCCGACGCGGGTTCCGGGGCGGGCTTGCCGGGGATACCCCTGGCTATAAGCCTCCCGGCTTGCCGCTTTACCCTTATCGAACGGATGGGCAGACGGGCCGGCTTCCTCAGAAATACCCTGGCGGTATTAGGCATAACCAACGCGGACGTTGAAGAAGGGGAAATAGAACGGGCGGAGCCGGGGATTTTTAACCTTATCACCCTCCGGGCTTTCCGCCCTTCGGAACCGGCGGTCCTCAGGGAACTTTTCCGGCTCCTTGCCCCCGGGGGTTTCCTCGCGGCTTATAAGGGCCGCCGGGACAAAATCTCCCAGGAGCTTGGGGCGGTAAACAGCCAACAAGCCTCCTGGGAGATTCTCCCCTGCCCGGTACCCTTTCTGGATGAAGAGCGGCATTTGGTAATAATCCGGCCATCATGAGCCTCCGCGGAGCGGACGCGGGCCGGAGCTCCGGCGGCTCATCGCCGGCCCCGCCTACTCTATATCGTAACTCATATTTTCCACGGCCTGGTATATGGCGTTTACCTGGGGCCGGGAGATAAGAAATTCCACCGCCCCTTCCCGATCCAGGGCATAAAAATCCCGATTATAGGGGACGAGCTTTACCAGGGCCTTTTTCCCGGCGGGGTTGTTTAAATTATATTCAATGGTAATTTCCGCATCCCCCCCCGGACCCGGGCGGTTGGGATGTTCCGCATCGGCCAATAAACCGATAACAGTCTGGTAAAAGGCTTTAAAACTCTTTTCCGCCGCCTGCCTGCCGTTCAAAAAATAGGTTTCTGTTTTATCATCCCCCTCCCCGGCCCGCTTAATTTCCGCGTCCAGGACCGGCCGGTCCTTTCCCCGGACAGTAAAACTGTCAACCTTTTCAATATTAACGAGCAGGGCAAACTTAGCGGCCAGGCCAAAGGGAGATGCCGGAAGAACGGAATCCAGGGCGTTTACGGTAAACACCCCCTTTTCTTCCGGCACCTTGGCGTATTGGTGATCATTTACGGTTTTGCCCAAAAGCAAATCAAGGGTTTGATCTTCCGTCTCTATAACCAAGCGGGCCGGTTCGTCCAGGCCGTAGGGTTCAAGGGAGGAAGGGGCATCGTCAATAAAGTCCACAATCTGGATGTTCAGGAAGGATTCCAGCAGCTTGGCAAAGGCTTCGGAATCCGCTTCTCGGGGCACCGCATAGGGAGCGATAAGGACATAGGGGAATAATTCGGAGATCATGCCGGCCTGGGCCTCGGCGGCGGGGACTATTTCCAAACGGGAGCCGCCCTTTTCCAGGAGAAAGCGGCGGACCTTTTCTATTTCAAACTCCGAGGAGAGGCTTTTATCCCGGATATCCTTCATGGTCAGATAGAGCTTTTCCCCGGAATAGGAAGATACCAGATAAACCTTGGGATCCCCCGCGGTCATTACATAATAGCCTGAACCGGAAGGGGCCCTGTTCCCTCCGAAAAATTCCGCCGTCTCCCCGCCGGAACCGGTGATAATGATATGGGCCCGGGGATTGTCCAAACCGTAAAGGGACAGATCCTCCGGGGCTTCATCAATAATCCTGTCGGCGGACAAATACCCCAAGGACCAAAGGGTGTTTTCAATTGCGGCTTGATCCAGCCTTATCCCCTGGGGCGGCGCGAGTTCCCAAAGATCTTCCTGTTTTTCCAATACAATTCCCGCGGAAGGGGCCGCTATTTTTATAATTTTATCCCGCTCCGGGCTCGTAAACTTAATAGATTCCCGGGGCTCGAAGGTAACGGGTTTCGCCGCCTGGGCTTTCCGGTAGGCCGCCGCCCCCAGGTATCCGCCGATCATAAGAACCAGCAGGGCCGCCGCGGCAATGAGGGTTTTTTTGCGATTTGTCATGGTTTCCTAGAGATGTCTCCGTTTAAGCCAGATAATAAATCCTGCGGCAAAAAACGCCAGCGGGATTACAACAACAAAGATGATGCCGAAAATGAGCACCTGCATCCCGGTAATCCGCATGGGGAAGATCATCACGCTCTTAGATCTGACAGAAAGGGTCTCCGGCCTGTCCTCAAGCCAGGTAAGGCTGTTCATAAAGAGATCGATATTCCCCGGAATTTGGCTATAAAAGTTGACCGGTTCCAAAAGGGCGCCGCAGCCTATAGCCACAATCCGCGTCTGCTTCCCGTCCTGGGAGTACTGGGGATCCAGGACCGCCATCCCGAGGGTAAGGGGGCCGGTGAGATCCCCCGCCACGGTATAGGAGGAAGTATTTTCCGGGTCCGTCCTCAGGTATGATTCCCGGGAAGAACTCAAAAACGGCGTGAGCTCTATGGTACGCCGCCGTATATCCAATCCCGTAATTCCCCGGGAAAAGGAGAAAACCATGGGGGTTTCGGTTTCAGTTATCGGATCCGTGATGTCGTGGGGGGCCGCGTCGGGTATAACCTGATAGAGGGAACCGGTATTGTAATTTTGATTCGGCTCCATAACCACCCCGTAATCAAAACGGAACCCAAAGCTGCCGAACAATTCATCCAACTGGGGAGTTTGCCGGCTTCGGTAATCCATCAAAACCAAAAGCCGCCCTCCCCCCTCCAGGTATTGCAGCAGTTTTTCCGCTTCGCCGGGAGAAAAATCCGACCGGGGATTATTTAAAATAATGGCGGAAGCGTCATCAGGGATATCCCCGCGGATCAAATTCAATTGCTTAAGGGAATAATTTTCCCGTTCAATCATCTCCTGCACCTGGAGGTCCTTCAGGGAAATTTCATTATGCCCGGTAATTTCATATACCGCCGGAGTTTCTCCGGAACCGACATAGAGGAGTGCCCCGGTAATCCGCCGTTCCACCGCGTTCCCGGTAATCTGGGGGTTCTGAGGATTGGCATAATTAATTTCGTACATATCATAAAGGGACAGGACTTTAAAACCCTTGGGGCCGTCAACAATAAGGGAGCCCGGGGAGATGCCCCTATTATCCTTATCGTATTTTGTCATAAGCCCGGGATTTTTATCGGGGTCAAGGACTTCCAGGCGGATGTTACGGTTCTTTGAGGTATAAAGATCCACCACCTCTTTTATCTGGGGGTTTTCCTGTCCCGCTTGCCAAAGCCCGTAGATCGTTACCGGAACGTCAATACTGTCTATTACCTGGACGCTCTGTTCCGAAAGGGAAAAGAGCCTGTTTTCCGTGAGATCAAACTGGGGCGAAATCTGTTGAAAAATCAGATTCAGCAAAATGAGGGCGATAATAACCGCGAAGGTTACCAGGGCCGCATATCCGCCGTATTTGATATAGCGGGTATGGAAGGATTCAAAAATAGTTTTTATGCCTTTACCTTTCATCATTAATCTCCTAATTCCAGCGCCGTTTTTCAATAAGCCGGACCGTCAGAAAGAGGAACAATCCGCTGAATGAGGTGTAATAAAAAAGGGCTTCCAGCTTAAGCATTCCCAAGGAAAAATTGGTGTAACGCCTGTTGAGGGAAAACCAGGAAAGGGTATTCCTGATTAACCCGCTAAAAACATCCCTTTTAAAAAAATACAGGAGCACAATCAAAAGCCCCCCCGCCAGGGCAACTCCGATGCCCAAATAAAGATTCCGCATATTCAAATACAGGAATAAACCCGCTAAAAGGGCAATGAGGGCCGCGAATATTAGCCCGGACATCATGTCCGAAGGCACGATATTAATAATCGGATCGATGATCCAGATCAGCAGGAGAGAAAAAAAGCTAATCAGGGCGGCGGTAAACTGGTTTTCCGTTCCCGCGGATACAAAAATCCCCACGGCGATGTAAGAGGCGCCCAAAAAGATAAAACCGATATAACTGCCGACGGTTTCCCAGACCGCCAGTTCCCCAAAAGCAGCGATGACCAGGGCGTAAAAAACGGTAATCACCAGGGTTAGCAGGTACAAGGCAAGGGCGGCAAAAAATTTCCCCAATACAATGCCGCTAATCGAAACAGGGCTGGTAAGCAGGAGCTGATCCGTTTTTTGACGCCTTTCCTCCGAAAAAAGGCGCATGGTAAGGATGGGAATGGCAAAAAGATAGATAAAAAGCACGTTCCCCAAAAAACCGGTATACTGGGGGCTTTGGGACAAAAGATTCATAAAGGTGAAAAAAACCCCCGTTAAAAGAAGGAAAAATCCCATATAAATATATCCGAGGGGGGTCAGAAAATAGCTTTTGAGTTCCCGCTTTAAAATGGCCGTCATGGATTTACCTCCTCCTGGGTAGTAACCTGAAGGAAAATCTCCTCAAGGCTCATATCCAGAGCCCGCATCATGAGGATGGGAATATCCGCGGCGCTGAGGGCACGGAAAATATCCCGCCTTATATCAACCTCCTCCGTAGCCTCCGCAACCACCTCCGCGGTCCCCGTTTCCTGGGATTCCCGGAATTCCAGCCTGCGGAGGGAAGGCACCTTTTCCAGAACCTGGGCAATCCGCTTTCCCGGGGCATCCAGCCTGAGAATGATGTGGCTTCCGCCCAGAAGCCGTTTGGCCATGTTTTCCGGGGTATCATCGGCGACGATAAGCCCCCGGTTAATGATAAGCACCCGTTTGCATACGGCGCTTACCTCCGGCAGGATATGGGAACTTAAAATAATGGTATGATCCTTACCCAGGCTTATGATAAGGTCCCGGATCTCCAGGATCTGTTTAGGATCAAGCCCCGCGGTAGGTTCATCCAGGATAAGAATTTCAGGATTTCCAATCAGGGTCTGGGCAAGGCCGACCCGCTGCTTATAACCCTTGGATAAATTTTTGATAAGCCGCCCCGATATATCGGCGATGCTGGTTATCTCCATGATCTCCGCCGCCCGTTTAGGCATTTCCCTTTTAGGAACCCCCTTGATCGCGCCGACAAAGGCAAGATACTCCTTTACCGTCATTTCCGGATAAAGAGGCGGATTCTCCGGCAAATAACCGATTTTCTGCTTTGTCTCCAGGGGATAATCCAGGATGTCCAGGCCGTCTATGGTTATTGTTCCTTCGGAGGAAGATAAATATCCCGTAAGGATATTCATGGTTGTCGATTTTCCCGCGCCGTTGGGGCCGAGAAAACCTACAATCTCTCCCTTTTCAATCTTAAAATTCACATGGTCAACCGCGATATGGGGACCATACCGTTTGACCAGGTCCGTAGCTTCAATCACAAACTACCTCCCGCTTTGCGATGAGAATTTACCCTTTAAAACTATTTATCGGTAAATGGTATAATACGCATATAAAAGAAATCTGTCAAATAAAAAGTTACAGGCCATTCCCGCCTTCTGCCCCATAAGAACCGGCGGCCCTTAGGCCCCGCGGGGAAGCCGCCGCCGGACCGGCCCCCTTTTACCGGCCCGCCCGCCAGTTCCCTCATAACCCTAGAGGGTTTCACAATAGGCGCTCATTCCCTCAAAAATCAGCATCCCCGCCACGGATCCGCCGTCGAGGATGCCAATGCTTTTATCCCCGTAATAGGCGGCCCGGCCGTGAACGGATTTCATGGCTTTGGTTTTCTGCGCCCCCTCCGCCGCGGCTTGGGCCGCGGCCTTAAAGGCATCCCGGCAATGATCCCCGGGGGCGGAATTTTTAAGAACCTCCACGGCGGGGCAAAGGGCATCCAGAATGGTTTTTTCTCCGGGTTTGGATTTGGCCTTTTCCATAATATTGTTAAGCCCCCCCTCCATTGCCAGGGCAAGTTCGGAAATATCCGCCTCCGTTTTTCCCCGGAGGGCCCTTGCCATGCCCATAAACCCCATGGAAAGGATGGTTCCCAGGGAAGAAGAGGCCGCTTCATTAAAGACGCCGCCGCATTTCATAAACAATTTTCCCAGGTCTTTTTCTTCCGCCCCGTTAAGATATTCCGACACCGCTTTAAACCCGGCGGCCATGGAGATCCCTAAATCTCCGTCCCCGTTCTGCTGGTCCAGTTCAATAAGATAATCCCGGTTTTTATCCATAAGCCCGCTCACCGCGGCAAAGGCGCCGCGCAGGGTCGTAAGGTTCATAAAAGCTCCTTTTTATTTATTCGCATTGGTATAAAAGGGAGTAGAAGCGGGATGGCGGAGCAGTTCCTTTAGCTGGGGATCTAATTTGATTATAGAAGCGGAAAGGCCCATCATTTCCATCGAAGTAGCAAATTCCCCGATATGGGGCATATATACCGAAACCCCCATGTCCCGAAGGAGCAAATCTATTTTCCGGTAGACAATAAACTGTTCTTCCAGGGGGGTACCCCCAAGGCCGTTTATCAAAACCGAAACCTCGTCTCCCCGGGACAGGGGCATATCGGCGTTTATCCGTTCAACCATAACCGCGGCTATTTCATCGGCGCTGATCATTTTTTTGACTTCAATTCCCGGCTCGCCGTGGATCCCCATGCCGATTTCTATTTCATCTTCATTGATAGAAAAGGTCGGCTTTCCCGCCTCCGGCAAAATGCAGGGAGAAAGGGCAACCCCCATGCTCCGGGTATTATCCAGCGCTTTTTGCGCAACCGCGGTAACCTCTTCCAGGGTCATCATTTTTTCCGCCGCGGCGCCGGCTATTTTATAGGCATAAACAATCCCCGCAACCCCCCGCCGTTTTTCCGCCTTATCCGGCGGGGAAGAGGCCACATCGTCCCGCCCCAGGGCAACCGTAGTTTTAATATCATCAAATTCTACCATTTCCCGGGCCATTTCAAAATTCATAACATCCCCGCCGTAATTGCCAAAAAGACAAAGCACCCCGCTGCCGGAATGACAGGCCCGGATCATATCCGCCATTTTCTGCGACGAGGGGGAGGCAAAAACATTGCCGACGGCGCATCCATCCAGCATGCCCTGTCCCACATAACCGAGAAAGAGGGGCAAGTGCCCGCTTCCCCCGGCGGTCACAATGCCGACCTTTCCCTCTTTTTTGGGATGCCCGCTTAAAAGTATCCGCCGGTCCCCGTTATACAGCTTAACCCTGTCTCCATAGGCGGCAATAATGCCGTCAATGGTTTCATCTACGAAATTTTCCGGTTTATTAATAATTTTTCTCACAGAAATCTCCTTTCACCCGGATGCCCGGTGATTTTTCGGATAAACGGAAACATTCCCCAATATGATTCGGACCCAGATTATTCCCTCCCTCTTGTTTTGTCAATCTTTGTTATGCCGCCATTTTTCGGCAGGTCCCTACATGACCCTGCCCGGCCCCTTGTTCAGGCCTCTCAAAACATGATATTTTGGACATATCATGAAGGCCGCCATTATATTCGGGTCCCGGTCGGATACGCCGGTTATGGGGAAAGCCGCCGAGGTGTTGCGGGAATTCGGGGTGGACTTTTCTTCCCATATCCTTTCCGCCCACCGGGTCCCGGAGCTGCTCTGGGAAACCTTAAAAAATCTGGAAGAAACAGGAACGGAGGTGATCATCGCCGGGGCGGGGCTTGCGGCCCATCTGCCGGGGGTTATCGCCTCTTTGACCCTGCTCCCGGTGATCGGCGTGCCCGTCAGTTCCGGGGGGCTCGGCGGCCTGGACGCCCTGCTTTCCATCGTACAGATGCCCAAACCTATTCCGGTGGCTACCGTGGGGGTGGATAACGGGGCCAACGCGGGGTTTTTAGCCTGCCGGATCCTTTCCCTCAAATACCCGCCGCTGGGGGAAAGGCTTGCCGCCTACCGGAGCAAAATGAAGGCAAATTTTGCCCGGGACAATCAAGGAGCGGAACTATGAGCGTATTATCGGCCGGGGACGGTTTTGATCCCCGGGAACTCAAACAGGGAGAACTGTTTTACGAAGGAAAGGCCAAGCAGGTTTACGGGGTAATCGGCCGGGAAGATCTGGTGATCATCCATTATAAAGACGACGCCACCGCCTTTAACGGGGAAAAGAAGGGGCAAATTGAGGACAAGGGGGTGATGAATAACAAAATCGCCTCGGGACTTTTTGAGCTCCTGGAAGAATCCGCCGTCCCCACCCATTATGTAACCCGTCTTTCCGGCCGGGATATGCTCTGCCGGAAGGTCAAAATTATCCCCCTGGAAGTAATCGTCCGTAACGCGGCCGCCGGGTCCATGGCCAAACGGTTGGGCATGGCCGAAGGAAGCCCCCTGAAAACAAGGGTTTTTGAGCTTTCCTACAAGGACGACGCCCTGGGGGATCCCCTGATCAACGATTACCACGCGGTTGCCATCGGCGCCTCCAGCTTTGAAGAAATTGAGGAAATCAAGGGGATCACCTTTAAAGTCAATGAGGTGCTTTCGGCTTTTTTTCTGAAGCGGGGAATACGCCTCATCGATTTTAAACTGGAATTCGGCCGTACCCTTGCGGAGAACAGGCTGGTGCTGGCGGATGAGATATCCCCGGATACCTGCCGTTTCTGGGACGCCGAAACGAATGAAAAACTCGACAAGGATCGTTTCCGCCGGGACCTGGGGAAGGTGAAGGAAGCCTATATCGAAATCTTGAGCCGTATCGGCGGATGAGGGCGGGCCATGACAGCGGAGACCGATGAAAGCTACGATAAATTAAGGGAAGAATGCGGGGTATTCGGGGTCTTTTGCCAGGACCCGAAAAAAAACGCCGCTTCCCTGGTGTATTACGGCCTTTTGTCATTGCAGCACCGGGGCCAGGAAAGCGCCGGAATCGCCGTGGCGCAGGATAAAACCATCGAATGCCGGAAGGGGATGGGCCTGGTGGGGGATGTTTTTAACCCCGATCTTTTAAACCAGTTGCGGGGCCCCGCCGCGGTGGGCCATGTCCGGTATTCCACCTTTGGAACCAGCAGCATCGAAAACGCCCAGCCCTTTGTAAGCCGTTTTAAGCTGGGATCCATCGCGGTGGCCCACAACGGCACCTTGACCAACGCCGACGTGGTCCGGGAACTGCTGGAAGACGCCGGGATCGGCTTTACCTCCTCCAGCGACAGCGAAGTGATCATCAACCTCATCGCCAAAAATTACAAAAAGGGGCTTGAGAAGGCCCTGACGGATACGATTAAATTCATCAAGGGTTCCTATGCCCTGGTGGTCCTGACCGATGATGCCCTGGTGGGCGCCCGGGACCCCAACGGAATCCGGCCCCTGTGCCTGGGGAAACTTAACGACGGGTGGATCCTGGCAAGCGAATCCTGCGCCATCGACGCCGTGGGAGGGGAGTTTGTCCGGGATATCGAACCCGGGGAAGTGATCATCATCAACCAGGAACAGGTCCTCTCCTTCAGCTTTAGCGAAAAAACCCGGCGGGCGGTGTGTTCCTTTGAGTATGTCTACTTTGCCCGGCCGGACAGCGTTATCGACGGGATGGATGTATACGGCGCCCGGATCCGGGCGGGGGAAATTTTGGG
>JAITRD010000086.1 GCA_031288575.1 Treponema sp.
ACCAGGATTCTTTCAGGGAAAGCCGCAAGGAAGAATCGTCCTCAATTTTGCGCGTAGCCAGATCCTGCGCCCCCAGGGAAAGGGGAAACAGCAAAAAAAGAAAATATCCCAAAATGAAGAAGCCGGAATTGTTTTTTTTCATCCCTCTATTAATATACATACACCTGTTTCTCATTTATCGGCAAGAGACGGAAAATAACAAACAGGGGAATCGGCAAAAACAAAGAAACTCCCCCAAAGCCTCTGCCTTTACCGCTTAAACCTCCCCCAAACGGAACAATAAGGCCGGCTGGGAGGGCAAAATTCCCATGAGGGTCACTTGACCGAAGCTTTGCACCATCTGTCTCTCTCGGGAGCAAAGAAAAACCCTCTAGTGCAAAGCAAGCGTGACCCTCATGGGCATTTTGCCCTCCCAGCCGGTCATTTTTGTTACGCGTTAATATTTAGCGATAAAAGTAAACGCGGGAGCCCCGGCTATTCCTAAAATTTCTCTTTTTGATTATAATTTTATATGCATGAGCTTGTTCCAAGAATTGAAGTTTTAGAACAGCCTCCATATAAAAATGATTATTTTGTCGAGGGGTGAACCGATGAAACTCTATAGCCGGGGTCAGGTTATCTTTTTTTCTATCCTGAGCGGACTTATTGTGGTCCTTTTTGCCCTTGGTTTTGGGATTCTTAAATTTCCCGGAAACTGGGACAGTAAGGGGACTGCCGCGGAAACAGCGGTCGCGGACAGGGTTCCGGGAAATGATCCGGCGGAAATAAACTCCTTTGACCGGCTGGGGCTGCGCCAGTCCCCCTATAGCAGCAACCCGTTACGGGTTAATACGGCGGATCTGGTCCCCTATACCGAGGATGAACGGGAAAATATCGCCATCTATGAACGGCTCAACCCGGGGGTGGTGAATATTACGACCGAAACGGTGGCTATCAACTGGTTTCTGGAACCGGTTCCCCAGGGCGGGGAATCCGGTTCGGGATCCATCATTGATACCCGGGGCTATGTCCTTACCAACAATCATGTGATCGAAAACGCCTATAAGGTATTTATCAACCTGGCCGACGGGAGCCAATTTGAGGGGACCGTGGTGGGGGCCGACCCGGAAAACGATATCGCGGTCCTTAAATTCGAGCCTCCCCGGGGAATGGAATTGCGGACCATACCTTTCGGCAGTTCCGACAACCTCCGGGTGGGCCAAAAGGTCCTGGCCATAGGCAATCCCTTTGCCCTGGAACGGACCCTCACGGTGGGCATCGTGTCGGGCCTGGGCCGGCCCATCCAGACATCCCGGCAGAATATCATCCGGGATATGATTCAAACCGACGCGTCCATTAACCCGGGCAATTCCGGGGGGCCCCTGCTGGATACCCAGGGCAGGATGATCGGCATCAATACCATGATCTACTCCCCCTCGGGGGGATCCGTGGGAATAGGTTTCGCGGTGCCGGTGAACACCGCGAAACGGGTGGTGGCGGAACTTATCGAATACGGCAAGGTCCGGCGGGGCTGGATTGACGCTTCGGTGGTTCAGCTTTTTCCCGCCCTGGTGCGGTACGCCAAACTTCCGGTTAATACGGGGCTCCTGGTTTCCCGGACCAAGCGGAACGGCCTGGCGGAACGGGGGGGCATCCGCCAGGGGAGTGAGCCGGTGCGTTACGGTTCCAGCGTAATCTACCTGGGGGGAGACATTATTACCTCCGTGGACGGCATGAAAACCGACAGCCTGGCGGATCTTTATTCGGCCCTGGAAGACAATAAACCCGGGGAAAAGGTAGCGGTGGAAATTCTGCGGGGAAACCGGACCAGCACGCTGGAAATTACCCTGGCGGACCGGGAAGAGGTTTTAAGCCAATAGGCGAGGCCGTAAAGGCCGGGCCTTTGAGTTAAACTTGGCCCACAAAATTCTGTGTAATTCCGCAAGGGAAGGGAAAATGCCGGGAAAAATGCTTGTAGAATCCGCCTCCGCTATCTTCGATACGCTCCGGCGGGGAATTCCGTGGACCTGCTTGCAGGTCCCTGTTTTTCCCGGCCTTTCCCCTTCCCATGCGGGCTACTCAAGCAAAGTGGGGCAACTTTAGCCTAATTAAGGAGGATAACAGCCTCCGAGGTAATAAATTTACCGCCTAAATTATGGGTCAAGTTTAGGCCTTTGAGGGGGAAGAGCTTTTCTGGGATGACGGCTGTCTGTTGCAAGGGGGGCAGGGCCGGGAATTAGGCCGCCGGTCATTTCAGCCGCTTGCTTTGACGGTAGCTGAAATAATGGGCCTCCGAAAATATCAGGTGATCTAAAAAATGGAGGCCGAGGATATCCGCCGCGGCTTTGAGGCGGAGGGTGATCTCGTCGTCCTCCTTGGAGGGTTCCAGTTGTCCCGAGGGGTGGTTGTGGGCTACCGCTACGGCGCTGGCCCTGTCCAGGATGGGATCCGAGTAGACCTCCCGGGGATGGATGATGGTCCGGTTTACAAGGCCGACCGTAACGATCCGGATCGCCAGTACTTCATGGGCGCCGTTGAGGGAAAGGCAGATGAAAAGTTCCTGCCGGCGGTCCGCGTGGTGGCGGATAAGGCTAAAGATATCCAGGGGATGCCGGATCCGGGTCCCCGCCGCGCCCCACCTGCGCCGGCCGAATTCCAGCATCGCTATAATAGCGCAGGCCTTGGATTTTCCGATCCCGTTCAAATGGGACAGGGCTTTGATTGAGGGAATGCCCTTTTCTTGATCCAGCTTTTCCAAAAGTTCCTTGGCCAGAACCGAAACGGGCTTGCCCTTGGTCCCCACATTCAGGAGAATGGACAACAGTTCATGATCCGAAAGGGCCGAAGGCCCGGCGTCGGTCAGCTTTTCCCGGGGCTGCTGAGGGGAGCGTAAGTGGGGAATAATGGGCAGAACCGAAATATCCGGTCCGGTGTCCCCGGTTTCAATGTCCCCGGTTTCAAAAAAATCCAGCGGAGTTGCATTCCGGCTTTTATTCATACTTTTATTACGGCATCCCTATGGGCCATGCTTTGAAGGAGGAAGAAAAAAATTAATTTTCCGGCAAAAAAACCGATAGGAGGGATATGCGCCCTTATTTTATAAGCCTCTGTTTTTATCTCGGGGCTGCTTATCTGTTCTTTTCCTGTACCGCCCTCCCCGCCGCCCGGACCCCGCCGGAAACCCTTCAGGCGCGGCCGGCGGTTCAGGCCGAACCGGAACGGCCTCCCCCGGAAAGGCCGGCAATTCCGCCCATTCCGGAATATATCATGGGCCGGGGGCTTACCACCCCGGAGCATCTGGCAAATTTCCTGCTTGAGGCAAACCCGAAGGCGGAACGGTACTTTGCCGAAAATTTGGCGGCCCTTTATGTGGAGGAAGCCGCCTTTGAAGGGGTCAACCATGACGCCGCCTTTTCCCAGATGTGCCTTGAAACGGGCTTTCTTAAGTACGGGGGGCTGGTAACGCCGGAGATGAATAACTTTTGCGGCCTTGGTTCCCTGGGCCCCGGACAACCGGGGGAGCGCTTTCCCGATCCCCGCACCGGGGTACGGGCCCATATCCAGCACCTCAAGGCCTACGCCACCGCCGAACCGCTGCGGCGGGAAAGGGTGGATCCCCGGTACCGCTGGGTCCGTTACGGCTCCTCCCCGGCCATTCAGGGCCTGGCGGGAACCTGGGCCATGGACCGGCAATACGCCGAAAAGATCAGCGCCATCCTGATGCGGCTCTACAGCTTTTCCTTTTGAAAAAGGCCCGCAAGGGCCCGGCCTTAAATTTCCCTCCCCGCAAATTGGCTGCGGTAAAGTTCCGCGTAAAAGCCGTCTTTTTTCAGAAGTTCCCTGTGGGTCCCTTGTTCCACGATGTCCCCCTTCCGCATGACCAGGATAAGATCCGCGTTCCGGATGGTAGAAAGCCGGTGGGCGATGATAAAACTGGTCCTCCCCCTCATAAGATTATCCATCGCGGTTTGAATAAGCCCCTCAGTCCGGGTATCCACGCTGCTGGTCGCCTCGTCAAGGATGAGGATCCCCGGATTTGCCAGGATGGCCCGGGCTATGGTAAGGAGTTGCTTCTGCCCCGCGGAGATATTGTCCGCCTCTTCATTGAGGATCATGCCGTAGCCGCCGGGCCAGGTCCGGATAAAATAATCCGCCTGGACAGCCCGGGCGGCCTCTTCCACCTCGGCGTCGGAGGCGCCGGGGCGCCCGTAACGGATATTGTCCGCTACGGACCCGGAAAAAAGCCAGCTATCCTGAAGGACCATGCCAAAGAGGGAACGGAGATCCTGCCGGGTGAACCGGCGTATGTCCCCGCCGCCTATGACAATGGCCCCGCCGTTTACATCGTAAAAGCGCAGAAGAAGCTTGACCATGGTAGTCTTTCCCGCGCCGGTGGGCCCCACAAGGGCGATCTTCTGCCCCGGAGCAATCCGGGCGCAAAAATCCCGGATGACCGGTTTTTCGGGATCGTAACCGAAACGGAGGTGATCAAAAACCACGGCACTGTCCGGCAAGGGCGCGGGAAGGGGATCGGCGTTATCGGGGATCTCCTCCGGTTCGGCCAGGAATTCAAAGACCCGTTCCGCGGCCGCCGCGGTCTGCTGGAGGATATTGGAGATATTCGCAATCTGGGTAAGGGGCTGGTTAAAGGAACGGATATACTGGATAAAGGACTGGATGCCCCCGATGGTCATCCTTCCCCGCATGGCGAGGACCCCGCCAATGACGCAGACCGCCACATAGGTGAGATTTCCCACAAAGGCCGTGATAGGCATGAGGAGCCCCGAAAGAAAGTTGGCTTTCCGGGCCGCGCGGTAGAGTTCGTCGTTTAAGTTGTCAAAGGCCGCGATTGAATCGGCCTCGCCGGAAAAGGCCTTAACCGCCGTATGGCAGGAAAACATCTCCTCAATGTGACCGTTCACCAGCCCCAGGCAGCGCTGCTGGTCCTTAAAAAATTTTTGGGACTGCCTCACGATCAGGGTGATAAAAATAAGGGAAAGGGATAAAAAGCACAGGGAAATGATCGTAAGAAACCAGTTTACGGAAAACATGATAGCGAGGATCCCCGCCACGGAACTTAGGGAGGTGATGATCTGGGTAAGGCTCATGTTCAGGGTCTGGCCGACGGTATCCACATCGTTGGTGAACCGGGAAAGGAGATCCCCGTGGGAAGCCCCGTCAAAATAGGTAAAGGGCAGGTTATGAATTTTTGCGCTGATATCGTCCCGGAGCTTATAGCTCACCTTAACGCTCACGGCGGCCATGATAAAACTCTGTAGCCAGAAACAGAGGGCGCTGAAAAGATAGAGCCCCCCAAGGATGACCAAAATCCGGCCGATCCGGGTAAAATCTATGACCCCCGTGCCCGCGAGGCGCCGGGAGATGCCCCTTACCAGTTCATCGGTAACCATCCCCATAACCCGGGGGCCGGTAATGGTAAAGGCCGTGGAAATCAGGGCCAGGAGCCATACAACAACAATGGTTCCCCGGTACGCCTTGAGGTAGGCGGCAAGCTGCCGCATGGTGCCCCGGAAATCCTTGGCTTTGGCCCCCATCATGGCAAAACGGCCCGGGCCGCCGCCCATAAAACCCGGCCCTCTGCCGGCGGTCCTGCCGGCGGCCCCGCCGGGGGAAAAAGGCCGGCCTTCCGGCATTCTCCTGTCGCTCATGCCAGTTCTTCCTGGGAAAATTGGGATTCGGCAATCTCCCGGTATTCGGGACATTCCTCCAAAAGCCCGGCGTGGGTACCTGTCCCGACGATTCTGCCCTTGTCCAGGACAATGATCTTTTCGGCGCCCATAATGGTTCCGACCCGCTGGGTAACGATAATCTTGGCGGCCTCCCGCCGTTTTTCCCGGAGGGCCTGCCGGAGCCGCGCGTCGGTGGCAAAATCCAGGGCGGAGAAACTATCGTCGAAAATAAGGATCTCCGCGTTCCTCACCAAAGCCCGGGCAACGGAAAGGCGCTGTTTCTGCCCCCCGGAAATATTCACCGCCCCCTGGGCCAGGGACGCCTCAAAACCGGACAGGCCCTCCCCCTCCCCGTTTTCCCCGATAAAGTCCATGGCCTGGGCAAGTTCCGCCGCTTCCCGAATTTCCCGGTCCGCGGCGTCCCTTTTCCCGTAACGGATGTTGGAGGCGATGGACCCGGAAAAAAGCACGCTTTTCTGGGGGACATAGGCGATCCGGGCGCGGAGGTCTTCCTGGGCAAGTTCCCGGACATCCACCCCGTCCAGGGTGACGGCGCCCACGCTCACGTCGTAAAAGCGGAGGATCAGGTTAACAATGGTAGACTTCCCCGAGCCGGTGGCGCCGATAAGGGCGGTCGTCTCCCCCCTTTCCGCGGTAAAGCTGATGCCCTCCAGGGCGTTTTCCCCGGCCCCCTCGTAACGGAAAAAAACGTTCCTGAATTCCACCCGGCCCTTGAAAGGACCCGGCAGAACCTTTGGCACGGCCGGGTCCCGGATCAGGACCTCGGTTTCCAGCACCTGGGCAATCCGATCCGCGGAAACCGCGGTCCGGGGAAGGATGATAAACATCATGGAGAAGAAAAGAAAGGAAAAGATAATCTGCATAGTATATTGAATAAAGGCCATCATATCCCCCACTTGCAGGGCGGAAGCGGCGATGTATCCCGCCCCGGCCCAAATAATGAGGAGGATGGCGCTGTTCATGATAAGCTGCATGGCGGGCATCTGGGCGCTCATAAGCCGGTGAACAAAGAGGTTGGCCGCGGAAAGCTCCCGGTTAACCCCGTCAAACCGTTCCCGTTCGTATGCCTGGGTCCCGAAGGCCCGGATCACCATGATGCCGTTCAGGGTTTCCCGGGCGGTCCGGTTCAGTTTATCCGTCAGGGCTTGGATGAGCCGGAACTTGGGCATGGCCAGGGACATGACGATCATCACCATGCCGATAAGGACCAGTACCGCCAGGACGATGATCCAGCTCATAGCCGGGGCTTTCCGCACCGCCATGATGATGCCCCCCAGGCCCATAATGGGGGCGTAACAAATCATCCGAATGCCCATAACAAAGATCTGCTGAATTTGGTTTACATCGTTGGTACACCTGGTAATAAGGGAAGCGGTAGAAAAGGCGTCGAATTCGCGGGCGGAAAAACTCTCTACCTTCCGAAACACCGCGTCCCGGAGATCCCGGGCAATCCCGGCGGCAATCCAGGTGGAGAGGAAACCCACCCCCACCGCCGCGGCGCCCCCGGTTAAGGCGACCCCCAGCATCTGCAGGCCGATCCGGAGGATATACCGGCTTTCCCCCTCTTGCCGGAGAATTTCGTTAACCAGCAGGGACATGAGATTGGGCAGATTAAGGTCGCAAAGGGCCTGAACCAAAAGAATCGCCACCGCCAAACAAATAAAGGGCAGAAAGGGTTTTAAGTATTTCGCTAGTTTAAACATAGCGGTTTCCCCCTAGACTTCATCGGCGGACTCAAAAAACAGGGGCAGGGGCAGAAGGTTCCGTAAAAAGGGATTATCCCGGACGGCGGGGAAAACCAGGGGCGCCATGGGGGAAAAGAAAAATTCCGCCGCCTCAAGGGGGCTCAGGGTGATATCCGGCGGGGTGGCCCCGGCGGAAGAGTCAAGGGAGGGATTGCCGCCGGATACGGCAATCCCCAGGGTTTCCCCGCCTATGCGTATACGGGCCGCCCCGTCGGCGAGGGCAAGGGTCCGGGCCTTCAGCTTTAACAGGACCTCCAGGATCCGCGGATAATTAAAGATATTAAAACTGTAGGCGGAGGAGAGGGAATAATCTTCGGCAAAAGCGGTAAGGGCCGCCAGTTTCCCGGTTTCGTGGGGATGGACGGTAACCGCGACCCGGTCCTGTTGAGCAATCCGCCCCGGATTATGGAGAAACAGGGCGATAAGCTCCGCTATCCGGGCAGGGTCCCCCAGGTTAAGCTCGGTGATTGCATCCTCCCGGGAATTACAGATGAGGTAGCCCGCAAAGGTTTCCCCCTCCAATACGGCATACACCTTACTCCCCCAGGAAGAAATGATGTCGAAAAACCTTTCCCCGTCCCGTTCCAGCCGGGCGGGTTTGGCTTCATGGAAAGAACGGATCCTTTCCACCAGTTCCCTGTCGGCGGCGGTAAGAAGCCGGAGGGAAAACCCCGGCATAAAGTCCTTCCCCAGGACGTGGCGGACATTGGCTTTGCGGCATTCAAAAACAATCCGCGTCCCCGCGGGGGTGTATCCAAAATACTCATACCGCTGCCGCTGGCCCCCCAGGCAGCTAAAAACCATGCCGTCCCGGCGCATATCCTCCAGGGCCATTTCCATCAGGGCGCGCATATAACCCCGGGAGCGGGTATAGGGATGAACCGACACCATGCCGATGCCCCGGCCGGGCAAAAGATCCCCCAGGATATTCATCGTCAGGGGATAGGCCCCGATGACGGCCCTGATTTTGCCGTCCTCCTTTGCCAGATAGTGGACAGCCTCGGTAAAATATTCTCTTTTATAAAGTTTAGGGAGTATGGCCGGAAAATCGTGGGGCACCCGGGCGGCGCTAAAAACATAGTTCGCAAGGTCAATCACCTCATCATAATCCGCCGCCACCGCCTTGACATACTGAACCGTCATAGAACAGCCTCCTCCGGTCTTTTCCGCCGAATTTTACCCAATTTGGCGATAAAAGTAAATGCGCTCTTGAAGTGTAACAAAAATAACCGGGCGGACGGGCAAAATGCCCCAGGGTGTCACGATTGCTTTGCGCACGAAGGCTTTGACGTTGTCCTGAGGGTCAGATGGCGCAAAGCTTCGGTCAAAGGACCCATAGGGTCCTCTGCCCCCCATGGGGATTTTTCCCTCCCGGCAGGCCTTATTGTTCCGTTCGGGGGAGGTTTAGGCGGTAAAGGCAAGGACTGGACTTTGCCCCGTTCGGCAGACACCGTTAAGCAACCCGCTCCGGGTTAAACATATCAAGCGCAACATAGTC
>JAITRD010000128.1 GCA_031288575.1 Treponema sp.
ATAGTCACTTTCGCTGGGCGCCGGGCGTGTGCTACGGTTTTTGAACAAACGCTCCTCAACGGAGCGGTTTTACCCCGCCTGCTCCGGCGGGGAATTCCCTTTTTCCCGGCCTTTCCCCCTCCCTTGCAGACCTACTCAAGAAAAGTGGGGCAAATTTAGCCTAAAAGGGGGTAACGGTACTCGGATAATAGATTTACCGCCTAAACCTCCCCCGAACGGAACAATAAGGCCGGCCGGGAGGGCAAAATTCCCCAGGGGGTTACTTGACCGAAGCTTTGCACTATCTGACCCTCTTGGGAACAAAGACAAAGCCTTCTCGTGCAAAGCAAACGTGACCCCCTGGGGAATTTTGCCCGCCCAGCCGGTCATTTTTGTTACGATTCAACAGGTGGTTATAAAAGTAAATGCAGGGGCCCTGCATTATCCGGAGGGAGTTTTCTTGCCGCAATCCAATGTAACCATCAAGAAAATTTGTTGTTTAATTTAATATAAGTAAAAGAGATTCCCTCCCAAGCCGCAGCCGGACCTCCTCCACCCGGTTACGGCTTTTTTTACAGGCTCCCTCAGGATTTGATGAGGCAGTCCGGGCCTCCGCCGATGAGATCCTCCCGGCCCGCCCGGATCAGGGCTTCCCGCACGGCGGACCGGTATTCCCGGCGGTTGAATTGGAGCAGGGCCCGCTGGAGCCGCCGCTCCCCTTCTCCCCGGGCCACATAAACAGGCTCCATGCTCCGGGGGTCAAGGCCGGTGTGGTACATGACCGTGGAAAGGGTTCCCGGGGTGGGGTAAAATTCCTGAACCTGATCCGGGATAAAGCGGGCCCGTTTTAAGTACCGGGCCAATTCCACCGCGTCCTTGAGGGCGGAGCCGGGATGGCCCGCGATAAAATAGGGGATAAGGTACTGCTTAAGCCCCAGCCGGCGGTTTATCGCCCCGTAGTCCCGGACAAATTTTTCATAAACCTCGGGGCGGCTCTTGCCCATGGCGGCCAAAACCGGGGGGGAAATATGCTCCGGGGCAACCTTAAGCTGGCCGCTCACATGATAACGGCAAAGGGTCTCCAGAAATTCCCCGCCCCGCCGGGCATCCTGTTCCAGGCAGTCAAAACGGACGCCGGAACGGATAAAGACCTTTTTTATGGGGTCCCGGTTTTCCTGCCCGGGGAGGGTTAATTCCCGTAAAGCCCGGAGCAGTTCCAGGTAGGGCCCGTGATCGATCCTGAGCCGGGGACAGGGCCGGGGGTAAAGACATTCCCGGCCGGGGCAGAAGCCGCCCTTTTCCTGCTTGGGGCATCCGGAACCGTAAAAGTTGGCGGTGGGCCCTCCCACATCGTGGATATAGCCCTTAAAACCCGCAAGCCGGGTTAAACCGGCGGCTTCCCGGAGGAGGCTTTCCCGGCTGCGGGACACCACCGCCCTGCCCTGGTGGAAGGTGATGGCGCAGAAGGAACAGCCCCCAAAACAGCCCCGGCTTGCGGTTAGGGAAAAGGCGGCCTCCCCCAGGGCGGGTATTCCCCCGGCGCTGTCGTAGACTGGATGGGCCCGGCGGGTATAGGGGAGTTCATAAACCCTGTCCAGGGCGGCCCCGGAGAGGGGAAAAGCGGGGGGATTCCGAATCACCCAGCGCCCGCCGTCGCTCCGCTCCGCCAGAACTCGAGCACCGAGGGGATCCGCGTGGGCCCTCTGGGTCATAAAATGTTCCGCATAAGCCCTGAGAGCCGGGGGTTCCCTTCCCTGGAGGGACTCATAATCCGGAAGCCGGATAAAACCCCCGGCAAGGGCCGGGTCCGCAGGGGGCTCCCCGGAGGCTAAACCCTGGGCGCGGACACAGGTCCCCCGGACATCCCGGATAGCGCGGACATCCTCGCCGGCCTTGAGCCGGCGGCCTATCTCGCGGATAGGGGTTTCCCCCATGCCGTATACCAGAATGTCCGCCTTGGCATCCAGCAAAACCGAACGCCGCACCCTGTCGGACCAATAATCGTAATGAGCAAAACAGCGGAGGCCGGCCTCAAGGCCGCCGATAATAACCGGAATATGTTTATAGGCGGAGCGAATGCCCGCGGTGTATTTGATGAGGGCCCGGTCGGGCCGTAATCCCCCTTTGCCGCCGGGGGAATAGGCGTCTTCGGAGCGGGGCTTTTTCGCGGCGGTATAATGGGCGACCATGGAATCCATGTTGCCGGCCCCAACCAGAAAGGCCAAACGGGGGCAGCCTAAAACCTGGTACGCCGCCGGATCTTGCCAGTCAGGCTGGGCAATAATCCCTACCCGGAATCCCTCGGCTTCCAGGACCCGGCAAATAAGGGCCGCCGCAAAGGAAGGATGATCCACATAGGCATCCCCGGAGACAAAAATAAAATCACATTCGGCCCATCCCCGGAAGGCCATATCCTCCCGGCTGAGGGGTAAAAAATCCTTGGCTGAGGCCGCTTAAATACCCACTACCGCGCTAACTTCGGGAACTTCCTTTTTAAGATAGCTCTCTATCCCCATTTTCAGGGTCATCTGGGCCATGGGGCAGCCCCCGCAGGCGCCGGTAAGTTTAACTGAAACCGTACCGTCATCGGCTACGGAAACAAATTCCACATCCCCGCCGTCGGCCTGGAGGGAAGGACGGACATTATCAAGGGCGAGTTTTACCTTTTCTTCAATCATGGCTATCTCCTATTTGTTAGATATTAATAATAAATTAACATAAATACAAGCCGTTCCGGGGCAAAAAGGGCCGCTTTAGGGCTCGTTTACCATTCC
>JAITRD010000151.1 GCA_031288575.1 Treponema sp.
CATCCTTGCTTCCCCTTCACCGCCTATGCGGTTATGCCAATAATCAGCAAGGGCGCGGCTTACATGGAAATAATATTGGTGTATTTTAAGGGGGAAGTCTCCCCCTGCGGCTGGGCCAATGTCCCAGCCAACCCCCTCTGCGGGGCAAAGGCCGGAGGCTCTTCGGCCCCGCAACGCCCCCGCAACGCCCCCGCACTTTTGCCGGGCAATTTCTCGTGGAATTTTGCCTGGTGATATTTTTATGCCCAAAGGAGTATATATCGCCGAAGAGGCCGTTACCTTCAAGATGAACGACACCGGGGAGGAGATATAGCCTCCGCATGGAGCAGACCCCCGCAAAACAGGCCCCCAAACGCACGAGGAAGTCCTTGGGCGGGGTTCAGTGCTTCAAATTGTTCACACCAATACAACAAAAACACCCCCATCCGGCCTCTATGTGTCGCGTACAAGGCCGCTATACGCTTATGGCGAGGTTTTAGGAGGATCGGCAAAGTGGGAAGGGCAGGCAGGGGCGGCCATAGGGAGCCGCAGCCCCGGACCAGGTGAAAACCTTCAAAGTTCACCCTCTTGACAATTAGATACAAAATGTATTACAGTTTAACCATGCAAGGGATAGACGTTGAATGGGATGATGATAAAAACAAAGCCAATAAGCGGGACCATGAGGGCCTGGGCTTTGAATTGGCGCAACTTGTTTTTGCCGATTCCAATCGTCTTGAGCGTATCGACCGGAGTGAGGAAAACACGTTCGGGGAAGAACGCTGGCAAACCCTGGGCATGGCGGGGAAAGTGCTTTTCGTAGTCCACACGGAACGCGGGGAACGGAAGCGGATCATATCGGCACGCCTGGCCAACAAGGCGGAACGGAGGAGTTATAATGGGCATTACCAGATCGACGGTAAAGGTTGGTCAAAAACCGACTAAAGAGCAGTTAAAACAGATTCGGGAAATAGCGAAAAAACCTATTCACTATACAGCCGATTGTCCTCCTTCCACACCGGAAGCACTGGCGGAATTCGCGGCTCTGGCTCGGGCACGACGGAATAAAAAAGTGAAACCGATGATCGCCCTCCGGGTAGAACCCGAAACCCTGATAAAATACAAAGCCCTGGGGAAAGGATACACCGGCATAATGGCGGATGTACTGAACTACGTGGCCGATAACCCGGAGATACTTTCAAAGGCCCGTGGGTGAATATGAAGACGGTACAGGAATACATGAACGATCCCCGGATACTCAATGATCCCAATACCGGGGAGGCACTCGCCCTATCTGCTTCCTGCAAATATAAACCGTTATAGGGTCTTCTACGTGCGTCCTGGGGCTTTTGTGGAGAGTTGCTCTTTTCATTTGTAGACCATTTGTTCCCATGGGTGATACACCAGATTGTAATTGCTTGTTATACAAAGAGATATAGAAAAATACTTTGGTCGACTCTTGTATCGCCCATGCCCCTTCGGGGGCTTTTTTATTTGCCCCCCTCCTATGGGCTAAACTTGACCCACAAAATTCTGTGTAATTCCCGCAAGGGAGGGGAAAATACCGGGAAAAACGCTTGTAGAGCCCGCCTCCGCTATCTTCGATACGCTCCGGCGGGGAACTCCAAATGTTTTTCCCAGCCTTTCCCCCTCCCTTGCGGACTTGCTCAAGAAAAGCGGGTCAAATTTAGCCTAAAAGGGGGTAATAGCCCCGAGGTAATAGATTTACCGCTTGAATTTGTGGGTCAAGTTTAGCCTATGGGGAGACCCTGAAGATACTCCTTAACAACGCCAACTGGCAGTCCCATTATACGGGGACCGGCGCGGAAATCTGGAAACAGACCGGCGGCAGGGTGAGCCATTTTATCTGCAGCATGGGAACCTCCGGTACCTTTATGGGAACCTCCCGGCGGCTCAAGGAACTGAATCCCGCCGTTACCGTAATTGTCGTACAGCCGGATTCACCCTTCCACGGTTAAGTTCCGCCGCCAATGTACTCGCCGCACTTTTGCTTGCGGAAACCCTCTCCGCCCCTTCAGTGGTAGTTACCGTCCTGTGCGATACCGGGACCTGTTACGTATCGGATCCTTTTTGGGACCTTGAAGCCGCCCGGAAAGGGCTTTGACGGGGGCCGCCATGATTTGAAATCGGCAGGGGTTTTTGCAGACCGGCGGGCTCGACGTGCCGATGGCACCGGCAATTACCAGGCCCGCTGCCTGTGAACGATGCCTGCGTACTCTTGGGCATCCCCAATGTGTTTTGACGCATGGAGGATGAAGTTCCGGGAACGGCGGCTTGACAAGGATCTAAGCGCCCGGTATGCGGTACCCATCCTACCATTCATGGGCTTATAGACTACGAAGAGTTTTGCGGACTCAAAAAGGACGCCGCCGAGGAACCGGTAGCGGTTATGAACCGGAAGAACTAAAGGCCCGTCTGGACGCCGGGGAGCCCCTGCAAATTATCGACATCAGGGAACCCCACGAGCGGGCAATTGTCAAATTTCCCCGGGCCAAGGCCATACCCCTGGGACAGATGGTCCGGCGGATCTTGGTAAAACCGGACCGCGGGAACCAGGGGAAATTTTGGGGAGTTAACCGCGGCAGGGAAAGGCCGTATTCATTGTATCAGAAGTTCTATTTCCTTTGACGCGCCCATATAACGTCCATTGCCCTGAAACACCAGAAGGGCGCGGTAGCGGCCCCGTTCAACCGGCGGCGAAACCAGGGCTTCGGTATTACCGGCGGAATCGGGGGCGGTAAAATAATTTACCCTTATATCCACCGGCGGTTCGGCATATACCGCCGCTTCCTTCGGCTTACCGTCATACGAAAAATACTGGACCGGATCGGCGGCAAGGGAAATAAAGGCTTTCTGGATGTGATATTCGATCTTGATATTTTTTCCCTGACGGTAACCGTTCCCCCCGGGCCGTTCAATCCGGACATAATAATCCCCCACCTCCCGGGGCGGTTCGATCCCGCCGTTTCGGTTATGTTCCAGATCTTCTTCGGAAGCGAAATAGGTGATGATAAAGGGAGGAACATCATCCTTTGCGGCGCTAACTTCAACGGCCTGATTCCTGCCGTTGTACTGGGTATGCTGATAGGTAGCGGAGGTGATGATGGGGGCCTCTTCCAGGGCCCCTTCTTTTGACGCGCAGGAAAAAAACACAAGGGCTGTAAAAAGAAGCATGGTCCGTATCAATTTATTCCCGGCGCCATTTATCCCCCGGACATTACCGGGAAACCAGGCTGTCTGTTGATCCTTCATAGGCCTTATTATACCTATCAATTTACTATGATGGAAGAGTCCCGCGCTTATTCCGGGAAAAAAATGAACCTCCCTGCCTTGAAGGCTAAACTTGACCCACAAATTCAAGCGGTAAATTTATTACCCAAGGGAGTGTTATCCCCTTTCAGGCTAAATTTGACCCGTTTTTCTTGAGCAAGTCCGCAAGGGAGGGGGAAAGG
>JAITRD010000221.1 GCA_031288575.1 Treponema sp.
GCCAGGTCCTTATCCACCCGGGGAAGGTCCAGGTGGGAATCCGTTGCGGTATCCCCGTGGCCGGGAAAATGTTTGCCGCAGCAGAGGAGCCCCGCGTCGGCATAGGCTTGAACGGCCCGGGCCCCCAGGGCGGCGGCCAGTTCCGGTTTGGAGCCAAAACTGCGGACCCCGATAACCGGATTATCCGGGTTTGAATTGACATCCAGCACCGGCGCCAGGTTCAGGTTAACCCCGATGCGCTCCAATTCGCCGGCGGTAATCCGGGCCGCCTCGTAAACCGCCCGGCTGTCCCCGGCGGCGGCCAGGGCCATGGCCCCGGGGACATTCACCATATCCCCCGGCAGCCGGGTTACTACCCCGCCCTCCTGATCCAGGGCGATAAAGGGAGGAAAACCCGTTTCCTCCCCTATCAAAGCCCGGATTTCATCGGTGAGCCGCCGGGCCTGGGAGGCGCTTTCCAGGTTTTCCCGGAAAAGGATAACATTCCCCGCTTTATACTCCTTAACCAAACGCCGGAACTCCGGGGGCAGGGTTTTCCCCGCAAATCCCAGGGCAAAACGCTGGCCGGTTTTTTCCGCCACAGTCATCGCCGAAACGCGATTTTCCATATTAGCTTAACCCTTAACCGAACCTACGGTTAAACCGGCGATGAAGAAACGCTGCAGCAGGGGATAGAGGATGATGATAGGCAGGGTTGAAACCATGATCACCGCCGCTTTGATGGCGATCCCGATGCTGGTACGATCCGCCGCGCCGGAACCCTCCCCCACGGTCATGGTGCCGTTAACGATATTCCGCAAAAAAAGCATCACCGGGTACTGGCTGCTTTTAAGGTATATCAGCGCGTTAAACCAGTCGTTCCAAAAAAACACCGCGTAATAGAGGCCGATGGTCGCCATGGCCGCGGTGGAAAGGGGCAGGACAATGCGGCTCAGGATGCCGTAATAACCCAAACCGTCGATCAGGGCGGCCTCCTCAATCTCCTTGGGCACCCCCTTGAAAAAACTGATCAGGATAATCAGGTTAAAGGGGCTGACGGCAAAGGGCAGTAAAATTGCCAGGGGGGTATTGGTAATTCCCAGGCTGGAAATAAGAAGGTAGGTCGGAATGAGCCCCCCGGAAAAAAACATGGAAAACACCACGAGTTTCATAAAAAAGGCGGTGCCCCGCAAGAAGGTTTTGGACAGGGGGTATCCAAAGAGGATGGTTATCCCCAGGGCGATAAGGGTGCCGCAGGAGGTATAAAAGAGGGTGTTTTTATAGGCGAGAAAAAAATTCGGGTACCCCAGGATCTGCTGGTAAGCCATGGTAGTAAAACCCCGGGGCCAGAGGCCGACCTCATTGTTGATAATTTCCTGCACCCCCGAAAAGGACAGGGCAAGCATATAAATAAAGGGCACAATACAGACAAAAAGCACCCAGGTTAAAATAACAGCCACTACCACGTCAAAAAGGGTGATCCTCTTTAACTTTGACGGGGGGCGTAAAAAATTTCCCATAATCTTCCGTCCCTTGCCTAATAAATAGATTCCCCGGTGGCTTTTCGGCTGATAAAATTCGCCGAAGAAACCAGGATAAGGCCGATGATACTGCTAAAAAGGCCGATAGCCGTAGCGTAGGAATAATTCGGGGTCCCCCCGGCAAGACCGGTCCGGTAAACCAGGGTATCCAGAATATCGCTGACATGGGAATTCGCCGGGGTATAGAGGAGCAGCACCTTTTCAAAACCCAGAGTAAGCATCCTGCCTATCTGGAGGATAAGCATCACCATCACCGTAGGCATAATAGAGGGGATGGTTACGTGCCATATTTTTTTAATCCGGGAAGCGCCGTCGATTTCCGCGGCCTCAAAGAGGTCGCTGTTGATATTGGTGATGGCCGCCAGGTAGATAATGGCCGTCCAGCCGCTAAACTGCCAACTGTCGGTAAGCACGTAGAGGGGCCGGAACCATTGGGGGAGGTTCGTAAAATAAACAGGCTCTATATTAAACACCCCGGCCAAAAAACGGTTTAAAAGCCCGCTGGAGGGGGAAAGGAGTTCCCCCAGGATGGCGATCACCACCACGGTAGAAATAAACCGGGGCATATAGGAAATGGTTTGAACGATTTTTTTAAAAAACTTGGAGCGGGCCTCGTTGAGAACAATGGCTAACAAAATGGGCAGGGGAAAATTAACCACGATATTCCACAGCGAAGTGACGAGGGTGTTCCGGAAGGCCCGCCAAAAGGACTCGTCCCCTAAAAAACGGACAAAATATTGAAATCCCACCCACTCGGTCCCCCAGGGGCCCATGCCGGGGCGGTAACGCCTAAAGGCAAGGAGGTTCCCGAACATGGGCATATATTTAAAGATGATAAAATAAGCTACCGGCAAAACAAACATAGAATAGAGGGCCAGGTATTTGCGGATATGAACGGCAAGGGGTTCCCGGCCACTGTCCCCTTTGATTTTTTTTGTCATGGTTTCTCCTGTAATGCCTGATGGATTTAGCCGGGAACCGCCGCCCCCGGCTGAACAGGCGTTAAAGGGGGTCCCGAAAACTTTGGTTTTTGGAATCCCCGGGGACCTTGGTTTTTAAAGATGGCTGTTATAAAGGGCAAGATGCTCGTCTATGCCCTTCTGCCGCATCTCCGCCACATAGGCGGCCCAATCCGTGTCCAGGCTCTTTTTCCCCGTCAGGAAGGCGTCGTCCCATACCGTAAAGGCGTCGAAAAGGACGCCCATCAGGGAAGTGGCTTTTTCGGAGGCCAGATCGTCAAATTTGGGCATGGGCGGAAGGGACTGGATGGCGTTATTCATGGCGGCAACCTTAGCGTTGATGGCCGCGTAGTTTTCATCGTATTTGACCATCTGCTCGGCGTTTACCCAGACATACTGGGTGGTTGCGGAGCCGCATCCGTAACGGAGCTGCATGGTTTTATAAATGCCGTCGGGGGAATTGACGATGCTGTCGGTAAATTTAACGGTATTCCCCTGGCGGGTAAAGGTTTCCCCTTCAACCCCGTAATCCCAAAGCAGGGCCCCTTCTTTGCTGAAAAAGATAGCGTCCACCGCCCGGACAATGCGTTCAAAATTGGGGTTTTTCGCGGTTTTCGCGGGGAAGATGATGCCCTGACCGGTCTTGTCTTTCTGCTGGTGGTAGGCTCCGGCGGGGCCTGCCAGGGGCGGAAACAGATTCAGCTTAAACCCGGGGATCTTGGTTGCCGCGGCAACGCCCCCGATCTGATCGTAATAGGCATAGGTGGCAATCGAGGCGCCGGTAGCCATTTTCCGGGTCCAGACATCCCCGGGGATGGGTTCCACCATTTCAGGGTCTAAAAGCCCCTCGGCGTACATCCTGTGCCAAAAACGCATATACTCCCGGTACTGTTCGCTTATGGCCCCGGCAAAAAATTGTTTTTTGCCGTAATCCCAGCTTAATACCCTGCTGCCCCCGGCGCCGTTAGCGTGGACGCTTATCCCCCAGGAGGGCTGGGTCATGCGGTAATGCACCCGGGGCCCTACCAGGATAGTTACCGGATAGGAGGCGGGATTATCCGCCTTATAGGCCTTGGCAAGGGCGTAGAGATCCTCAAAGGTCGCGGGCGCGGGTTTATTGTACTTCGCCAGGATATCCTCCCGCAGGATAAGCCCCCCGTCATAAAAGGGTTTGTCGTAAAGGGAAGGCAGGTTGTAACGTTTGCCGTCCCTCAGCTTAAGCATATCCACATCGGCCTGGAGGCCGAACTCAGCGACCCGGGCGTTGAAATTCGGCGTCCAGGAGGCATAATCGCTGATGGGAATGATAGCCCCGTTAACGGCCAGGGAGGCGTTCTCCCCAGTGATGCTCTGATAAAGGATCACGTCCGGCGCGTTCCCCGAGTTAAGGGCTACCGATGCCTTGGTGGCGTAATCGGCAATGGGAATGATCTCCCAGTTGATCTTCACATTAAACATCTCCTGGGCTTTCCGCACCGCAAGCCAGTCCCCCCGGAAGGGCAAGGTTGCGTTATCCATATAATACATGGAAAATTCCAGGGGCTTTGTTCCACCCGCCGCGTCCTGCTGTGTACCCCCGGCAAAAATCGAAACCCCCAGGCAGATGAAACAGAACAAAACAAACAAACTTTTTTTCACGATCTTCTCCTTACATGAAATTAATTTTCAACAATATTAGTATAAATCAAAAAATACTCCATAGCAACAAAAAAAAATTTTAAAAAATATTTATACCGGTTTACCGCATTTTTCCCCTGCCCCAAAACCGGGTTTTGAAACCGGCCTTATCTTTTAAATTATGCCCTAGCCTTCTCCCCCGGCCCCTCCCGTTCCGGTATGGGTGGCGGCCAAGGTTTCCTCCATAGCCGTGATGGCGGCAGTCAAATCCTTGGAGATGAGCAGGGAGTAGACCATGTCAACCACCGCAAGCTGGGTGAGCCGGGAAAGGGTAGCGCCGGAACGGTAGACCCGTTCCACAGAAGGAACCAGGAGGGCGACATCCGCGGAGGCCCGCAGGGTATTTTCGTTTTCCATGGTCAGGGTTATCACCGGGGCGCCCTTTTTCCGGGCCCATTGGGAAACGGTGATCATCGCCGGGGTTTCCCCGGAATAGGACACAACAAAAGCGACATCCCCCTTTTGCAGGTTGCAGGCGGCGGTAATCTGAAGATCCGCGTCCTGAATGCAGGCGCAGGGGATGCCGATACGGATAAGTTTCTGAACCAGGTCCTGGGCGACAAGCCCGGAAGCCCCGATGCCAAAGATATGGTTTATCCGGGCGGAACGGATAAGGTCCACCGCGCGGTTTATCAAGGAAATATCTATCAGGGTTTCCAGCCGGGCCACGCTCCGCCCGATGCCGCCGATGATCCCCTTGACCACCTGGACCGGATCCATATCCGATTCAAGTTCCAGGTCCGGCAGAAACCGTTCATCGGAGGTGCGGAACACGTCATGGGAAAGGCGGAGCTTAAAATCGGCAAAGCCCTCGGCGCCGATCCTCCGGCAGAAGCGGACAATGGCGGCCTGGCTCACCCCGCTCCGCCGGGCCAGCTCGGTGATGTTGTAGTGCAAAACATTTTTCGATTCCCCCAGGATATATTCGGCTACCTTTTTTTCCGCGGCGGGAAACCGGGGGAAAAACTCACGGATGGCAAAAAGGGCGCTCTCCATGATTAATCCCTGCCTTTTTCTCCGACCAGGGCGCTGATATGCCCCCCGGTTTCTTCCAGCAGGCCCTCTGCCCGGGCCTTGTCCGTCCCCAAAAGAACCATAACGATGGCGGTCTTGGGATTTTTCCCCGAAGCCGCGAAGGCCCTTTCCGCCTGTTCCTGCAGGCAGCCCGTTACTTCCCGGATGAGCCGGATAGAGCGGAGGATCAGCTTCTGGTTTACCGGCCGGAGATCCACCATCAGGTTTTTGTAAACCTTGCCGATCCGGATCATGCCGGCGGTGGAGAGCATATTGAGGACCAGCTTCTGGGCCGTCCCGGACTTCATCCGGGTGGAACCGGTTACCACCTCGGGGCCCACATCCACAAAAAGCCGGTGTTTGGCTAAGTCAAAGGTCTTGGAATGGGGGTTGCAGCTAATGGCGGCGTTTACCGCCCCAAGTTCCCGGGCGTATTCCAGGGCGCCCAAGACGTAAGGGGCCTGGCCTGAAGCGGTGATCCCCACCAGAACGTCATCCCGGTTAAAGCCCATCTCTTTCAGTTCCGCCACTCCGTCTCCCGCCCGGTCTTCCGCGGACTCAATTGATTTTGTCAGGGCCTCCTGCCCCCCGGCAATAAGCCCCCGGACCATTTCGGGGCTTACTCCGTAGGTGGGGGGGCATTCGGACGCGTCCAGCACCCCTAAACGGCCGGAAGTTCCCGCCCCGATATAGACGAGCCGCCCCCCTTTTTGAAAGGCGGCCACAATATCATCCACCAGGGCGGCAATCTCCGGGAGAATCCGTTCCACCGCAAAGGGCACTTTTTTATCCTCATTATTAAT
>JAITRD010000215.1 GCA_031288575.1 Treponema sp.
GGCGGCCACCCCTTTCCCCAGGCCAGACAACACCCCGCCGGAGACAAAAATCAACTTATCCATGTAAAAACATTATTCCCCGCCCCCCGGTTTGCGTCAATGACCCTTATAGGACCGGCGGCAATTCCAAATTCAACTGTTCCGAAACCGAAAAGAGACCTGAAAAATATGTTGGCTTTCCTGCCGGCTGGGAAAAAGCGGGGCCCCTCCCCCTCCTTTTTCCCACCGCCACCCCATCCGCCCTCTTTGGGTCTCTTTTCGGTTCTTTACGCCATGGAAGTGCTGTAAAAAAAGAAAAAAGGGTAAAAAAATGGTCAAATGCTTATACGGAAGGAGGAGCCGGGCTTAATCGCATTTGACCATTTTTTCGAATTTGGAATTCCTGCCCTGGCGGGCCGTCGTTTTTTCGGAGACACAATAGACAAAAGCGTATCAATACTGGTATAATTCCCTTCTGTAGCCATTTCTCGCTGGGCGGGGGGTGGAGGAGGGCAGTTGTCGGATAAGGATTTAAGGATAAACGAGCAGATCCGGGTAAGGGAAGTACGCCTTATCCGTGATGAGGGGGAACAACAGGGGATTATGAGTACCCTGGAGGCCCTCAATATTGCCAGGAATATTGGCCTTGATCTGGTGGAAGTGGCCCCCCAGGCTAATCCGCCGGTCGTCAAGATCATGGATTACGGCAAATTTAAATTCGAAAACGAAAAAAAGGTTCGGGATTCCAAGAAGAAGCAAAAGCTGCTCAAGTTGAAGGAAATCCGGATGCAGCCAAAAATTGACGACCATGATCTGGATTTTAAGTCCAAGCATGTCCGGGAATTTCTGGGGGAAGGTAACAAGGTTAAGGTAACGGTCCGTTTCCGGGGCCGTGAGCTTGCCCATACCGAACTGGGGCTGGTGGTCCTGAAGGATGTTCTGGCCCGGGTGGAAGGGGATTACGTGATGGATAAACCGCCTGCCATGGAAGGGCGATTCATGTCCATGGTGCTAAGTCCCAAATCCAAAAAATAACATACGGAGCGGCAAAATGCCCAAGATGAAGACCAAGAAAAGCGCGGCCAAGCGGTACTCCTTTACGGGGAGCGGCAAGGTTAAATACAAGAAGCAGAACCTCCGGCATATCCTTACCAAAAAGGCCGCCAAGCGAAAACGGAATCTCCGCCACAGCGGTATTCTTTCCAGTGACAATGTGGGGGTTATCAGAAAGCAGATGCTCCCTTACGGTTAAACCGGGTTTTCGGAGAATTATTGGGGTTCTGTCCATAAAGTAAGCGGCCTTGCGGCAGCGGAATGCTGAAGCAGCCCGATAACCGGGATTTTTTGCAGAGAGGAAAGACGCCCCGAGCAAAAAATCCGCAAGCGCTGCGATGAGCCGATTCCAAAATCTGACATCTTGGGATCGTCTCGGACATTTTGAATCAAGGAGAAAGAGATGCCAAGAGCGGTAGATGGTCTTAAGCGAAAAAATCACCGTAAGAAGATTCTAAAACAGGCCAAGGGGTATTGGGGCCGTAGACACTCGAATTATAAGACCGCGAAGGACGCGGTTACCAAGAGCCTCTTTTACGCCTACCGGGACCGGAAGGACCGGAAGGGCGATTTCCGGCGTATCTGGATCATCAGGATCAACGCGGCTTGCCGGGCGGAGGGGATTAGCTATTCACGGTTGATAGACGGACTTTCCAAGGCGGGAGTCAGGATCGACAGGAAGGCCCTGGCCTATTTGGCGGTAAACGATCCCGCGGCTTTTAAGGCGGTCGTAGCCCAGGCGCAATCGGCCCTGGTAAGTTAGGGAGCTTGTCATGGTTACCCTTGAGCAGGTCAAGCTGCTGGAAACAAAAGTAGTCCGGGCCATTGAATATGTGGAACGGATTTCCCGGGAGAATTCCCAACTACAGGGAAAACTTGATTCCTATCAAAAGCGGATTGATGAGCTTGAGGTGTTAATTCAACAGTTCCGGGAGGACCAGGGCCGAATCGAGGAGGGAATCCTCGCTGCCCTGGAGAGGCTGAATAAATTCGAGGATGCCATAGAAAAAAGCATCGCCGAACCTCCCGTCCCCCAGCCTCCCCGCCGCAGGCCGGAAAAGCCCTGTCCCCCGGAGGAACCGGAGCCTTCCTCCCCCGTGCCCGAAGTGAAAGGCGAAACCCTTCCAAACGGAGAACTGGAGGACCCCCTGGCCGGTGAGCAGGATGACGGGGAAGCCGAAGGCGGCGGGGAAGATTTTTCCGGTGATAATCCGGCTGCCGGAGAGCTCGATATTTTTTAAGAGTCATCATGAAGATTCATTTTCCGTTTAGTTGGCCGAATGTCGGGTTTGTATTATTTGGGCGCATTTCCGGCGCTCCGCACCGGAAACCGGGCTTTCCGGGGTTCCGCTTCGCTCCATTCGTTGCGCCACGGCGCAACGAACGAGGCCCCTCCAATCCCTTGCGCGTTTGGTCACATATTAGCGGCAAAACTCGAAGTTCGATCTAACATAAGAGTTGTTCAAAAACCTCAGTTTTTGAACAACTTCCGCTTGAAAATAGCAAAATGCGGAGCATTTTGCGAGACTTGTTCGATAACCCGAACCCGATAGGGTTCAGTAAAATAGGTTAT
>JAITRD010000103.1 GCA_031288575.1 Treponema sp.
CCATCCTCTATTTTAACAAATAATTTTTGTTCAAGATAATCATGCCATGGAACTGACCTCCATTTTTCAAATTGTATTACTTTGTAGTCTTTAGTTGCTTCAACAATTTTAGATTCAAAAGGAAATAGCTGTTTAATTTTATTTTCAGACATTCCAATAATAATTTTTTCTGTATCAAAATCATTATAATTTTTTTCATACGCGGAAGAATCTACATAAAACCAATTTGCACCATTATCCATTGTACCACATGATAAAAATAAAAAAACCTAACAAAAGTATGAAAAAGCTCTTTTTCATCATCTTCCTCCTTTAAATTACTTCAATTATTATACATTTATACACGAATATTTTATTTTGTCAACATATTTTTCTAATTTTTAAATATTTTTGGCTGATATGTCGCATAACAGGCCGGTATGCGTTCCGGCGCTAAAGCGCCCCCAGGGTTCGGTCGGCTTGGTCATCCCGTTACGCACGCCAACTTCGTTGGCGAACATTCCCACGCCTCCCTCACCCACGATGGAGAGGGTCATATAGGGGCTTAATCCCGGGTAAGCATCACGATCCCATGGGCGTTCAAGACGGCGTGAAACTTCTTGAGATTTTTTTCTGGGACCACTAAGAGGCCCCCTTCGGCGCGGTGAACAAGGGATCGGAATTCTGGGTCCCTCAGCAGTTCTTCCGCGACGTTCCGGTCGGCGGGAAGCTGATATACCAGATGGCCGTTAAGAGGATAATCAAACAGCCCCGCGCGGTTCAAGGTTTTTTCAAAAAGGGCAAACCAGTGGGGAGCAGGCTCCGGATCGATAAGGGCTTTGAACTTGGATATCCGTTCCTCCAGGTGTTTTTTTTCAGTACACCCCGCGATAAACGAATCAGGACTGATACGCCAGCGGTTCGAGCCGAGCTTGCGGCCTATTTTATCCAGGTATATGGTTCGTTCCAGAGAATTTCCCTGCACAGTTACCAAGAGCAGGTCTTTGTCCGCTATGGCCTGGTATTCCGATACCGTGCGTATAGGGCATTTTTTCGTTAAATCCAGACACCACTTGCCGAATTCGGTTACCCGAAAGGTCTTGAGGGAATCATAAGGGGAAAGGGGCTTGAGTTTCTCATTCTGCATCCGCGCCAAAGGCGGCATGGCCTGGGTTATCTCCAGTATGCCCAGGGCGGCGAAAAGGTAGCAGTAGGCTTTGAACACTGGCGCTATCAAAAGGTAGTATTCCATGATGCCCTTGGGCTCAAAGCTATCATAGTATTCCAATGAAAACTCAAGTCCCTCCACCGTTATTGTATCCGCCCGGTACCTCAAACTTCTTTCGATATTGCTGAAATAAAAAAAGAAGGGCTGGAAAGTTCGGGAGATCCGCCGCGCTATTTTATCCGCGTCAAAGGCCCTGCCGTCTTTGGCGCAGGACATAAGAATTTCCCGAAAGCTCTTCCGGGAAGCGGGCAGGCTGCCTTCGTATTTCAGATAATATTCATTTCCTTTTGTAATATGATCGAAAAGAACATTATACTCAAGGGAATGCCGGTCGGAGGGATTTAAATAGTCTTTATATTGGGACTCTTCATCGAAGAAGGCTTTTACCAAGGCTTTTACTTCCTTCTGGCCGTCCTCGGGCCGGACAATGGAAAAATTCTTCATCGCCAGAATGAACCGGGCCGTTAAATCGGCGCTGTCCGGAACCAACTCCTGCACCTTAACATCATTCCCGCCGGAAGCCCGGGCGGCCGCCTTGCGGCCTCTTTTTTGATCCGCTGTTTGGCCTTCGGCATCCTGAGAATCGAGAACCGGGAAGGGTTTGAAAGCCGAAGACGCCCGCAATCCCTCCGCATCTTTTTTCTTAAAGCCCCGGATATTCTTGTAGCGAGAATCCGAGGATCTCTCATCGAGGAAAAAATCCGTAATGGCATCGTACAGAAGGGGAAGGGAATCGGCAATTTCAGCGCTGTTGTCCCACGTAGGCCCCACATCCCCGTCCACAGCACAGGCTTCCAGCGTCAAGCTGGGGGGCGGAATCAACCACGGAGTCAGAATTTCCCGCACAGCCAGGGGAAGGGCCACTAAAGTCTGCCTGTATTGGGTGTATATTGGCAGATCAATTCCCAGTTCCTTCTTAAAAAACCATTTTTGCGGCCACGAATGTCCGGGGGATTTCTCTACGAGGACTGTACCGAATTCCTCTTCTAGTTTTTTTACCGGCACAAGATAGTCAAAGGCCAGGCGGTATAACAGTTTTTGAGTTATGGCGGGAAAGCGGGAAAACCATTCCCGAAATTCCTTTTCTTTGGTAAAGATTAGGGCTTCCGCTAAAACCTTTACTAAGGTCTTTTTATTTGAGACAGTTATCTTCTTGTCGCCTAACAAGGGCACATAGTATTTCTTTATTTCTTCTACGGAAAGCTGCTGAAGAATATTCGAATACGATTTAATCCGTTCTTGTTGGGGAAGCAGACCCGGCATCGTATAGATTTTGGGTTCTATTTCTATGGAGTTTTCCATTACCGGCCTCCCACCAGGTAGGTTATGTCCTCCGAGGAAAGGGACTTGAGAGTTCCCGCGTCGTCCGAGAGCAGCGCCCCCGCCAAATCGGTTTTTCGTTTCTGGAGTTCCATGATCCGCTCCTCGATAGTATCTCTGGCGATAAGGCGGAAACAGAAAACAGGGTTCATCTGCCCCATGCGGTGGCTCCGGTCTATGGCCTGCGCTTCGGCGGCGCTGTTCCACCAGGGATCAAGGATGAAGATATAATCCGCCGCGGTAAGGTTAAGCCCTGTTCCGCCGGTTTTCAGTGTCATGATAAAAGCTTTTACGCTGACGTCACTCTGGAAACGCCGCACCAGGGACTGCCGGTCAACTGTGGCCCCGGTCATGGTAAGGTTGGGAATACCCATGCCCGCAAGGTCCTGGCTTATGAGGTCTACCCCCGCCAGGAAGTTCGTAAAGATCAGGCATTTGTGGCCATTCCCGGCGATTTCCGCGATCCGGTCCATCAGGTAGAGCCGCTTGGCCGAAGGGCCGCCGTATTCGCCTTCCGCTTCGGGCACGCTGGCCAAGCGCCTGAGTTCCGTCAGGGCTTTGAAGATGAGTATGGAGGATTTCGCCACTTCCCCCTTGGCGATGATCTCGTCGATAAGGGATTTGTATTCCAGCCGCCTGCGGTGGTATACGGTCAGGTGAGTTTCCTCAAGCTCGATAAAAGCGGTCTCTTCGGTTTTGGCCGGCAGCTCTTTGAGTACGTCCCGTTTAAGCCGCCTGAGCATAAAGGGGTAAATCCTCAGCTTGAGGTCCTTGAGGGCCTCCTCGTCGTTGTCTTCCTGTATAGGCCGCTGATACCGCTGGGAAAAATTTTTCTCAGACCCGAAAAAGCCGGGGTTTAGGAAACGGAACAGGCTGTAAAGTTCCCCCAGATCGTTTTCCACCGGGGTTCCGCTCATGGCAAGCCGCCGCCGGGCATTAAGGGAAAGCACTGCCGTTGTGGTTTGGGACGAGAGATTTTTAATGTTTTGGGATTCGTCTAGAATGATGTAGAAAAATTCGATGTTCTTAAAATCCTCCACATCCCGCCTCAGTGTGGCGTAGGTGCTCAGGACGATCTTAAATTCCTCCGCTGATATTCCCGCCGTATCCCGTTCGGTTCCGTAATGCACCAGATAGGGGAGCTCTGGGGCAAAACGGTCAAATTCCGCGGCCCAGTTATACACCAGAGACTTGGGGCAGAGTATCAGAACAGGACCTGCGGGCTTCGCGTCCCTCAGCTTCCGCAGCAAGGCTATGACCTGTATGGTCTTGCCCAAACCCATTTCGTCGGCAAGACAGGCCCCCATGCCGTATTCCCCCAGGTAATCAAGCCAGCGTACCCCATATTCCTGATAGTGCCGCAGGGTCCCGCCTGAAAGCGCCCAAGGGCCTTTACGCTCGGCAATGGTATTGTAGTTGGTAAAGAACGGGCGGGCTTCCTCCCATGCCTTTCCTTCAACCTCAATCAATTCATCCTGAAGAAGCACGGGAATGTCGAAATAGGAAAGCTCGACATCGTCTTCTCCTTTGATTCTGGACACCAGCCGTTCAAGACGATCCATGGTACGCTTGTCGGGAAAAGAGCGGCTCCCGTCGGTCAAGGTGATGCAGGAAGATTTGCGGTACTCCGCCATGAACCGGGCAAAGCTGAAGGTCTCCCCTTCCACTTCCACCTGGGCGTTTCCCGAAAGATAGTCTATGCCCCCTCCCAATCCCGACCTGCGGCTTACGGAGAGCTTTATTTTCGGCTTTGAAAACTTAAGTTTATATCCTGACAGGACTTCTGTTTCAAGAAGCGCAAAACGCTGGGAAAGTTCCATGATGTTTTCGCTGATAAAAGGCCCGGCGAATTCCGGCGCGATGATGAACCGCCCGTTTTCTTCGTAGAACGTATCGTTTTCAACGCTCCGCTTTCCCCGGCCCCGGCCCTGTCCTGGAATCCGCCCCTTGGTGAGCAGTTGCCTGAATTCAGCTTCCGGCGTTTCTGGAAAGATTACCTCCGCAATGCCTATGGTTTTATCCGTTTCGTCCAGTTCCGCTACGGTTACGATCTCCTCGTTTTCCAGGAACAGAGGCGGAAAGCCCCGGAGAAAACTAATAGGCCGCACATGGAGATACCCGTACTTGTCGATTTCCATAAAGAGGAGCGCCGGCAGCGCCCCCGCTGGCCGTACTTGTTTTACCGACCAGCCTTCGTAGATCAACTGGGGATTGGAGAACCCGGAAACAATTATTGAGATGAACGCCGGCAGTTCCGTTTTCGCAATCCGTCCGTAAACCCGTCCGGTCTCGGCCCAGCGCAGTCCCAGGTCTGTTACCGGATATACCTTTGCGCCGTAAACCGCAATCTCCGGAGAGACGGTGTAAAAATACCCGGCCTTTTCCTCCGCCTCGCCTTCTTTTTTAAGGGCAGGCTTTTGCCCGCTGGCAATGACGGAGCCGGTTTCGTCACATAGAACTATCGAGACCTCCGCCTCACTTACGGAAACATCCCGAATGAGGAACGCGCAATGAAAATCCCCTTCGGCGCGGCTGAGTACGCTGTCCTCCGAATTGTGTAGTATCCCGGCATCAAGAGCTTGATTAAGGAGTTTTTCCCCAGGATTAAAGAGGGTGTATTCATCTTCTTCGTTGTCATACTCCCCCCAATCGGAGATCACCCGATCTCGTTTCAGAACATGAAATTCCCGCAGCAATTCCCGTTTAAGCCCCGTATATCGGCGAAAATCAGGGAGCTGCCGCATCCCCCGCTGCCCGCGCATACGCAGAAAGGTGCGGACTCCCTCTCTGCCCAGAATAAAGTAGAATTCCTCTCCCATGACAAAACTATACGAAGCAAGACGGTTTATAACAAGAGGGAACCCCTGTTAATGGGAGGTCCGGGGGGCCTTGGGCCCCCCGGCGGGGGCGTTGCGGGGGCGGCGCCCCCGCTGAGGGGGGTGGCGTATGCCCGTATGGCCGGAGCCCGGGGGGAGACTTCCCCCCGCCAGATTAACTCGATGCTTTCTCCCTGTGCGCCAAGTCCCGCTCCGCCACTTACGCCCT
>JAITRD010000108.1 GCA_031288575.1 Treponema sp.
GCGGGATCCCCAATACAGCCGGCTTTCTAAACGTTCCCTGATATTTTTTTCCCGGGTTATTGAACGGCCCAGCGCGGAATTTGAGGGGGCGGTTGAACGGATTGATATGGACCGGGGAACCCCCCAGGGAGCCGCGGAATTTTTAGCGGGGCGGCTTGTTTCAACAACCGAATTTCTTTTGGGCCGCCCCCGGCTCCAGCGGGCGGATCTGGATCTGGACGGTCGTTTAGAAACGGTCCGGCTTTTCCGCATGGATCCGGTCAAAGAATCTTATGGGGGGGATTATAAAAGGGATATTGAATTTTCTGAAAGCGATTGGGACGGGGACGGCATATTTGAAACCGGGGAGCAATATTTTCCCGACGGGACCCTTTTGCGTTCCTGGGATACTGATAAAGACGGAAAGCGGGAATACACTGAATGGATAAGGAAGTAAGGGGATGTTCTTGAAGGGATTAAAAAAAATATGGCCGTTGCTCCCCTTTGTTTGCCTGATAGCCGGGATTTTTTGCTCCTGCTTAACTTCGGCTGCCGCGGAAAAGCGGCTTACTCCCCTTAGATCCACCGGAGAATTCCGGCTGGATGATATTAAATCCTATATTTCCGAAGACCCTGCCCGGGCGATTCATCTGGTGGGCATCTACGATGCCCTCTATGACCCCTTGAATTCCCGGGAAGGGGGGGGCGATCCCGGCATAGTCCAACAACTTAAGGAACTTGAGGCTGAAGCTGTCCGGAACCTCAAGGATTCCCAAATCCGGGCGATTCAGGAAGAGCGGTGGAATGACGCGGCTTCCCTGGCCCGTTCCCTTTCAAATTTGGGAATAAAGGTGGAAAATACCGGGATGGAACCCGATTTCGTCCTTGCGGATGCCAAAAAGCGTCTGGCCGAGGGCGACAATTTGGGAGCCTTCCTTGCGGCGGTCCGGGCCCACGGATTAAAGCCCCTGGAATTTAAGGATGCCCTCCTGTTCCTGGAAGGGGCCGCAGCGGCAAAACAGCGCAGGACCGCGGCCTTTTTTTACGCCATCGCCGATACCCAAACAGGGCAAGAGAATGTTATTCCAGAGGAGCTGCGGGACTATGCCCGGGGCGCGGATACCCCCCAGGATATGATTAAGGGGGTGGCCACTGTTTTGGTTGACCGGGGTTACCGTATTGAGCGGGGCCGGGGAATACCGGACCGGGTTTTAGGGTCCGCCTTTTTTGTGGATATTTCGGGGCTTCTTATCACCAATTACCATGTTATTTCCAGCGAGGTTGATCCTTCATATGAGGGATATTCCCGGATGTATATCCGTATGGGGGATGCTTCCAGCGCCCGGATTCCCGCCAAGGTTATCGGCTGGGATAAGGCCATGGATCTTGCCCTTATTAAAGCGGAATTTACCCCTGAATATGTTTTTTCCGTGGTTGACCGGGTTATTCCCCGGGTAGGGGATACGGTATTGGCTATCGGTTCCCCCGGAGGGCTGGAAAAAACCGTTACCTCCGGGATTGTATCGGCCCAGGGCCGGCGTTTTTTGCCCCTGGGCGATGTGATCCAGATAGACGCCGCGGTAAACCACGGCAATTCCGGCGGTCCCGTCGTGGATGCCGGGGGGCGGCTGGTGGGGATCGTCTTTGCCGGCATCGAACAGTATCCGGGGCTAAATTTCGCGGTCCCCGCGGAACGGCTTGCCGCGGCTTTGCCGGCTATGATTGCCGGGGGAAAGGCGGCGCGTTCCTGGCTTGGGCTTACCATAAGCGAAACGGCGGCGGGGGCGGAGATTGTTTATGTTGCCCCCTTTACTCCCGCGTCGGAACAGCAAATTAAAGAAGGAACCTTGATTGAGACCCTAAACGGCGAAAAACCGGAAGCCCCCCAGGGGGCGCTCATCCCCGCCCTGCAGGATCTGCTGCTAAGGACCCAGCCGGGCGAACTGGTGGCCCTGGAAACCTCCGACGGCAACCGGCGGATTCTGATGACCGTGCCCCGCCCCGATGTGCCCTTGGCGGAGGCCGCTAAACGGGACAGCCGGGAACGGATGGCGGCTCCCCTCTTTGGGCTTATCCTGGCGCCTTCCGTGGGGAAATCCTTTACTTCCGCCTATTTGGTGAAGAAGGTTGTCCGGGGTTCCATTGCCGATGAAGCGGGCCTCTCCGAAAACGATCCCGTGGTGATCCGGGGTTTCCGGATAGAAGAAAAGGACGGGTATGCCCTTCTGGAAATAAATGTAAAAAAGCGCCGCCAGGGATACCTGGAGACGGTCATGCAGCTTCCCGCCGCCCTGGATTCTTCCGATACCCTGTAGGGATCCTCTTTTCCCAAGGGGAAAAATATGTTTAGATACACCATGTTTAACATGAGGACCTATGGTAAAACCTGAATTCATTCGGAATTTCTGCATTATCGCCCATATTGACCACGGAAAATCTACCCTGGCGGATCGTTTGATTCAAAAGGGACGCCTGGTGGAGGATCGTAATTTTCAGGATCAGATCCTGGACAACATGGACATTGAGCGGGAACGGGGGATTACCATTAAAAGCCAGGCGGTAACCATCCCCTATACCGACGGGGAAGGCCGGGACTATGAGCTTAACCTGGTAGATACCCCCGGCCATGTGGACTTTACCTACGAAGTGTCCCGGGCGATCAATTCCTGCGAAGGGGCCCTGCTCCTGGTGGACGCCACCCAGGGGGTGCAGGCCCAGACCTTGTCCAATATGTACCTGGCCTTGGAACATAATTTAGAAATTATTCCGGTTATCAATAAGATCGACATGCCCGCGGCGGATATTCCCGGCGCCAGGCGGCAGATTGAAAAGGACCTGGGGCTTGACCCGGAGGAGGCTCTCCTGGTGTCGGCCAAACAGGGAACCGGGGTGGATGAGCTTTTTACGGCTATTACCAGGCGGATCCCCCCTCCCGCGGGCAAGGCCGAGGGGCCCCTGCGGGCCCTTATCTTCGACTGCCATTACGATCCCTACCGGGGGGTGGTGGTTCACCTCCGGGTTTTTGACGGGGCGCTTAAGCGGGGGATGAAGATCCGGTTCATGTCTAACGGCTCGGAATATGATGTGGAGACCCTTGGGGTTTTTAAGCTGGGCCTTGCCGAAACCGGGGAGCTTTCCACGGGGAGCGTGGGTTATATTATTGCCGGGGTCAAGACCGTCAGCGACGTGCGGGTGGGGGATACCGTAACCGGCGCGGACAATCCCTGCGAAACCGCCCTGCCGGGCTTCCGGGAAATAAAGCCCGTGGTCTTTTCTTCGATATATCCGGTGGATTCCAACGATTATGAGGAACTGAAGACAAGCCTGGAAAAGCTTAAACTGAACGACGCCTCCCTGATCTATGAAAAGGATTCCTCCGCCGCCCTGGGTTTTGGCTTCCGCTGCGGTTTTTTAGGGCTCCTCCATCTGGAGGTAATTCAGGAGCGGCTGGAACGGGAGTTTGATCAGGCGGTAATCTTTACCGCCCCTTCGGTAAAGTACAAGGTCCGTCTGCGGAGCGGGGAGGATGTTCTGGTGGATAATCCCATGGAGTATCCCGATGAGGGGAAAATCGAGGGAGCCGAGGAGCCCTATATCCGCGCTTCCATTATCACCCCCGCCGTTTTTTTGGGAAACATCATGACCCTCTGTTTGGAAAAGCGGGGGGTGCAAACCAACATGACCTACCTGGATGAAAAACGGGTGGAACTTATCTACGATATGCCCCTGGCGGAGGTGCTTTTTGATTTTTACGACCGCCTCAAAAGCATCAGCCGGGGTTACGCCTCCTTTGATTACGATATCACCGATTATAAACCCACGGACCTTGTGAAACTGGATATACTGCTGAACGGTAAGGCCGTAGACGCCCTTTCCCAGCTTGTCTTCCGGGGGAAGGCCTATGACCGGGCCCGGCTTGTTTGTGAGCGCCTGCGGGATGAAATACCCCGGCAGCAGTTCAAGATCCCCATCCAGGGAGCCCTCGGAAGCCAGATTATTGCCCGGGAAACGGTAAATGCCTTGCGGAAGGATGTGCTTGCCAAATGTTACGGCGGGGATATTACCCGGAAACGCAAGCTTCTGGAAAAACAAAAAGAAGGGAAAAAACGGATGAAGATGGTGGGGGATGTGGAACTCCCCCAGAGCGCCTTTTTGGCGGTCCTTAAAACCAAGGATGAATGACGCTTACGCGCCGGTCAGGAATGGGAGGCTTTCTTTGAAGGTCTCCCAAATTATTTTTACGAAAAGCAGGATCAAGACTGCTAACATGAAATATCTGATAACCCTGGCGCCCCGGCGTATCGCCAAGCCGGAACCCAGGTAACCGCCGAGGATGCTGAAAGCCCCGGCGCAAAACCCCAGGGGCAGGAAAACCAGGTGTTGGGTGAGAAACACCGTTAGGGCTGCCAGGTTGGAGGCCAGGTTAACGAATTTTGCGTTTCCCGAGGCGGTGCGGGCCTCAATTTTTGCGACGGCGGTATATAAAAGAATATAAAACGTGCCCGCCCCGGGCCCGAAAAAACCGTCATAGCCCCCTATGACAAAGGAAATGATAAGCGAATAGAGGATGCTCCGGATTCGGGAGAGGGGCCGGGCCGGAGCATCGAAGCGTTTGTTTTTGAATACATAAAAAGCAATTACCGGCAATAAAACGAGGAGGAGCCTTTGCAGGTACCTTTCAGGAACCGTCAGGGTAAGGGAGGTCCCCAGAGCGGAGCCGGCTAAAGCCGCGGCTATTGAAGGTAGGCACAGGAGCAAATCCACAAATTTATTTTTATAATACCGCCATGACGCAATGGCCGTGCCCATGCAGGACGAGAGCTTGTTAGTTCCCAGGGCGAAATGCATGGGGATTCCTGCCAGGAGGTATGCCGGCAATGATATAAGCCCCCCTCCGCCGACAATGGCGTCTACAAATCCCGCGATAAAAACCAGGGGGCACACAATGAAGAAAACCGTGATATTAAGATCCATTATTTTCCCCTCCTTCGGCGGCAGGGGCCTGCGGATAGTTCCCGGAGCAGCAGATCAAATATTCCGATAAAGGGATCAATTTCTGTCCGTATCCGCTTGAGGAAGGAAATATCCGTTACCGGGGGATGACGCCCGCCGGCCCCGGCGCATTCGGGAAAATGGGCCCAGAGATAATCCGCGCCGTCCAGGAGTTTTTCTGTTTCCTCCGGGGAAAGGGGGCTTTCCCCGGTAAGGCTATTCCGCAGGGCGATAAGGCTTTCCCGTTCCCGCCGAATCAGCCCTTCGAGGGCCTGCCGCCGTTCTTCCCCGGGCTGCCGGTCCGCCCTCGCTTTCGGGAAATGTTCCGAAGCTGTCGCCAGGGGGATGTCCCCCGCCATTGCCGCTGGGGCATCCTGAAGCAGGGCAAAAGCGGCCTCCCGCGAGAGGGTTTTAATGCCTAAGGGGAGCCCCGTCCCGGTGATATCCGAAAGCCGTTCCTCCCGGGAAAATTCCTGCTCAAAAAGTTCCCGGTAGTTTTTCATCACCGGATCGGAAAGGACCCTTTCCCCGGATTTAGACCGGGCCCTAAAAACCCCGGGCCGGAAGGCGGTGGTATTGATGAGCGGGTGAAAGCGGTCGTGACGGTTCAGCCCGTTCAGATGCCCCGGGGTATTCCTTGCGTGGAAACGGTCCAGGGTAAAGGAGAAATCGATTCCCCCGGCAATGACCGGGCCGGAGCTGATCCGCAGGGCCAGGGCCACCGCGCTCAGTCCCACAGAACCGAGGGGCGCCAGGGCTTCGGGCAAAAGCCGCCTTTCCCGCAGCCGCTCAAAAATACGCAGCGGGGTCCAGGGGGTAACGAAAAGGAAGACCTGCCCACCCAGAACCTCCCGGGTGGCGGGAAGGGCGGAGAGGTCCATGGCAAGGGGAATGGTTTGGGAACCGGCGCCGATAAAGTCTCGGAGGTTCCAGTGCTGGCTTTCCAGGGCTACCACAAGATCCGGTTTGATGTTGCGGGATAAGAGGGCCAAAAGACAGGTATCCGCGCAGATGACGGCAAAGGGCCGTCCGGCGCTTTCCTTGAGCTTTTCGCCAAAAGCAACGAGGAGCCCCTCAAGGAGCCCGTCCAGGGAAGGGCCCGCTCCCAATACCAGAACCGGGCGGCTGCCCAAATAAAGGTCCCCCAAGGTTGGCGTATCCGGAATGAGCGCCATATTACGGAACGCGTTCCGAATATACCGCCGGCCCAATTTGACCAGGGTCATGGCATTCCCCCAATCGGTGGCGATATCCCGGCGAAGGGCGGCGGCCAGGGCTTCGTAAAGGGGAGAGTCCAACTGCCAGCCCCCTGAGAGGCGGATTATTTCCAGCCGCCGGAAGCTGCGGCTGCCCCAGGTTTCCCGGACAAAGGCGCAGAGGGCCGCCGCGTCCCGGGTCCTGATATAACGCAGCCGGGGATGGAGCAGCAGGGATTCTTCCATAGCTTCCAGGGAAAGGGACATAAGCTTTTCATCCGTTTCGATACAGAGGACCGCTGAATCGGCATTAAGCCCTGCCAGGAGTTTCGCAAGGCCGTATCCAAATAAAGGGGAAGGGCAAAAATAAAGGGTCCGTGTTTTGGGAAAAACCGATCCGGCAATGCGCTCCGCCTGAGCTATGGGATCAATAAGGGAAAGAAGATTTTTCCCCCGGTAAAAAATGGAAAAACCCCGGCGGGCTTCAATCTGCCGGGGCATTTCATCATTCATCCCTTATTCAACGGGCAATACATATTTGGAAAAGGCTTCATAAAACTGGTCTTCCAGTTTATCGTTCTCTAAAAAGTAAGACCGAAGCCTGCGGTTTGAGATATAGGAAAGCCAATAAGATGAGTACATGGTTTTGATGGTATCGACCGCCGATTCATCCTCGGTAATCTCTTCCTTGGGGTATAAAACCGCCACAGAATCGCCAAGCACCAGGGGATTTGAGGGGGCATTGAGGGGGGTAAAAAAAGCTTCCTGCCAGAAATTCTCATTGGTATCGGCGTAACTGAGTTCGGAAACAGAAAAAGAGGCCAGGGCGGTGAAAAGGCTGTACCCGTTATAATAAAGATTATTGCCGCCGTAATTAAGGGCCAAGGGTCCGAAGCTGCGTTTCTCCCGCTGCTTCTCTAAAAGCGCTGAATCAAAATCGGTTTCCTTTATCAGGGCAATCAGGCCCTGGGCCTCATTAATGAGCCAGTCCTCAATACGGCCCCGTTCAAAATTGAGCATATAGCCGCGGATCTTCTCCAGCAAAGCCGAATCGGCGGTATCCGCCGGATAGGAAGCTTCCTCGGCCCGGAAAAAGGCCCATCCCAAGGGAACCTTAACAATGGGACTGTATGCTCCCTTGGCTGTCTGAATAACCCCTTCCCGCTGTTCCGCCTCGGGTATTTCCGTAGAAAGCTCAAAGGCCATTTTTATCCCCATATCCCCCCCCCGTTCCGCGTAACTGTCAAGAGAATGGGTATGGGCCGCGTCCTCAAAGGTGGTGGTCCCGTCTTTAATCGAATCGAGGATCTTCTGGGCGTCCGCTTCGCTGGACCCGATGGTGATCACCGAAAAATGGGTAACCCGGAAAAGGCTGGCATTCCCCTCCGCAAAGGCGGTAACTTCCGTTTCAGGATAGTCGCTAAAAGAAAATGCCGCCATATCAAAGCTCCTTTTAGGCAAAGCCAAGGAACCGATAAAATCCTTCTCTAAGGAAGATATCCTAAGATTAGTAATGTCATTGGTATACCGTTCCTTAACAATACTATCCTGAACCTGCCGCCAGAGGGCCATCCGGGTTGTATTATCAAGGGACCGGTATCTGGATATGGAAAAACGGCCGTCTTCAAAGAATTCGGGAAGCTGGGCCACTTCCCGGTCCACCGTCTCTGCCGGGGGGGTATAACCGGCTTTTTTTACTTCCCCCAGGATCCCGGTATGAATAACCGTTTCTTCAAAGGCTTCCCGCCAAATTTGATAGAGGAGATACTGATAATTGTTATTATCGACAGAATTTTGCCGGTACCGGGCGATATTTTCCCGTACCTGGGCAAAATATCCGTTCGGCACATAGTTAATGGGCGTTTTGTCGTAAGCGCCGAAACGCAAATTAACATTCAGCCCTCCCGCGCTGGGGACAATAGCGGGAACAAACACAAAAGCCACAATGACGATTACCAAAATAACAATGGTCCCGATAAAAATGAACGGACTGGTTTTAAACCGGTGGATAAATTCGTTCCGAATCGAATTATCTTCCCGAACAGGCTGCTTTTTTTCCTTTAAAGCCATGGGGGTTCTTACCTCTTAAAAAAAATTGACAATAAACTACGATAACATTTCGGAGATGAACCGTCAATTGGCCGGAATATCGCCCTGGGGAATTTTGCCCGCCCGGCCGGTCATTTTGTTACGCTGCAACAGTCGGTTATAAAAGCAAATGCAGAAACCCTGCCAGGGTATTGACTGTTTTTTCTTTTTTTATTATTATGAATAAACCTGAGGGGGCGTAGCGAAGCTGGTTTATCGCGCTGGCCTGTCAAGCCGGAGATCGCGGGTTCAAGCCCCGTCGCTCCCGTAGGACCGAAGGTTCGTTGTATCCCCTGGTCAATAGGATCAGGGGATAAATTTTTGGTTTAGTCCGCGGTTAAACCGGATGATTTGCCTTCAGACACTGTTTTCGGGCAGTAGCGCAGTTGGTAGCGCGCTTGGTTCGGGACCAAGAGGTCGCGGGTTCGACTCCCGCCTACCCGATTATAATTTGTTGCTATATAAAGACTTACGACATTTCCCCGATCTATGACCAGGGAAAATGTTAAGTAAATGTTAAGTCGGAGCAGCAAAATGGATTACCATGTTTTCAAGAAAACGATAAAAGGCCGGTCTGGCCGCCCGGCCCGTAGGTGGTATTACTATTGGATAGGACCGGAAGGAAAC
>JAITRD010000240.1 GCA_031288575.1 Treponema sp.
GCGGCGGCGATGCGCTGCACCTCCCTGAACTGCTCGGTGGTATCGTAACTAACCGGCTCTTTCAAACTGGAAAGAAAATTTCCCTGCTTGAGATAATCGGTGTAATTATCCCTCCTGAAGAAATAGCGGATAAAACTGTAGATCACCTCCGTCTTGGCGGGATTCCTCTGGGCCGCCGCGCTAATGGCCCAGCCCGCGGCGGTAGGCCCGCCGGTTAGGTTGTATTTGCCCCTGTTGTCGGGCAGGGCGAAGAATCCGAATTCAAACCGGGGATCCGCCTCGCTGATCTGCTGGAACGCGAAGGGCCCTATGTAGTACATGGCCGCCTGTCCGCTTACCAGGATGGAAGGGCACTGGCCTTCCCCGGTGGAGGCCCAGCCTTTTTCAATGTAGCCCTTCCGGAAAAGCTCGGTAAGCCCCGTCATGGCGGCCTTTACCTCCGGGTCCGTATAGTGAACCTTGCCGGCATAGCGGCTGGCTATCCAGTCCGGGTCCTTCGCGGCCACGTTGTTGAGCCAGAAGTAGCTCCACCAGAATCCTATATGCCAGATATCGCTGCCCCCCACCACAATGGGCGCTATGCCCGCGGCCTTAAGGCGCTCGCAGACGGCCAGGAAATCGCCGTAGGTTCTGATGTTCCCCGGATTGATCCCAAGCTGGTTGAACGCCTTTTTGCTGTACACCACCCCGGTAGGGTAGGATTCATCAATGGGAGCGGTGTACACCTTGCCGTTGAAAGGCATAGTGTACTGGAACATACTCTGGATGTCGGCGGGCAGTTCCCCCAGCTTTCCCGCCCTGGCAAAGAGGGGAGTGTCCCGCATCTCGATGAGGTCGGGAAATTCGCCCACCGCGTCCAGGGTACGGATCGCGTCAAGGTAAGACCCCTCGTTGCTGAGTTTTTCCACCAGGGTTACATCGGGGTTTTCCCTCATGAATCCCTCAACCCTGGCGTGCATCAGATCGGCGGTTAGCTGGTTGCCCGTGGCGTAGGTAATAGTGATGGTAAGGGGCCCGTTTGCCTCGGAAGCCCTGGCCGCATCCTGGGCGCCGCGGGCGAGGATCGATGCGGCACAGAAAACCAGAAAAAAAACAACAAACAAACTGCGGATACGTTTCATACCCTTCCTCCGGAAAAATTAGGTGATCTTTGAAAGCCCCGGCGGGCTTTCAAAGATAATCTATTCTAAAGACCCTTTTGAGGACTGTAAACCGGGGGATTTGAGAAAAAACGCGGTAAAATTGAGATCCCGCCGCCGGTACCACCGAAACTTGTTTTGTGCTACCGGCTATCTTAACCGCGCAGAAGACGTAATGGTCCCCTGATGCCTACCCATCCAGGGTAAGATTTTTACATGAGGAGTCGCGTCTCCGGCCATAATCTTGCCGGCTCACTCCTGGGCAGCCCTTCCGCCCGGATTTTCCAGGGCATCCTTTTCAATGGTCAGATACTGCAAAAGAATGGGATATTTGGTTAATAATTCGCCGTATTTGGCCAGTTCGTCAAAACGGAGTTGGGAACTTAAACGCATTTCCGCCGCCTGGGTAAGATCGGCGTGCAGGTATTCCCGCTGGCGGGCCAGATAATCTTCATAAAGAGAACGAACCGAATAATAGAGGGCAAAATCGGGAAAACGGGCCACCCGGATAACACAAGAAAAACCGTCAATCCTTGGAAAGGCCTTTGCCACATCACCCTCAAGCTGAGGAAGCCTTCCCGAGCTGAAAATCTCCCCGGCATTTTTTTCTTCTTCCGCATAATTCCGCAGCCGCCGGATAATAAACGCCTCAAGGGAATCCGCCAAAATTTCCTCAAAGGCATCCAGATCCGCTTGACCGGCAATATTCCGCTCCCCAATGAGGGATATCAAGGCATCGGGCTTAAGGCTGAAGGAAAAAAGGGCGGACAATTCATAGGAAAAATCCCCCTCCAGCCCCGCGAGGGATGCATAGGTATCTCCCGAAGGCAAAACCCCCCGGGTTTCAATGGACCGGCTCATGTTATTCAGGGCAAAACTTTGGATGGTTACATTGGCAGGAATCAATTTATACCAAACCCAGCGGAATTCGCCCTCCCGGATCAAACGGTCATCTATGCCATGGGTTTTTGAGCGCATTATTCCATAAAAGCCCGGCGGAACCCTAAACTGGGCCCAGCCCGCAAAAAAACCCGCCCCGGCCAAGATAATTAAAAATATAAATATCCCGATTATTTTTTTCATACTACCTTTCCAGAATAGCATACCGGCTTCTATTATTATAGTATGATAATCCATGAAAAATGGTTTAGCAATAAGGAGAACCCAGGGAATGAGAATTTCCCGGACTGAAAAAAAAACTGTTATCGCAATCCTGGTTAAACGGACCGTCTCCTTTTTCTTCGGCATGTGTTTTTTAACCCTCTTTTTTTACGGCATTGGAACTACCCAGGGGTTTATGGATATAACCCAGCTTCTGCTTTTGCGTTTGTCTATTGTATGGGGGCTCTTTCTGGGAGTCGGATCCCTTTACGGCATTATTTTGACCTTTTGGCTGGCCCGGAAGGGATGGAAATTCCTTTATGTCCGGGGGCTCGGCGCATATATTTTTTTAGGCATCTTCGGCGTCCTGGTGGCGGCCGCGGCGGCTTTAATTATCGTTACTGCGGGAGGAAATGAAATTTGAGGGGGGAAAAACATCTTGCTGCCCTGCGGGGGGCAACCCGGTGCAGGAATGAAGCGGAGGACATTGCGGCCCAGGTTACCGCCCTGTACCGGGAACTGCTCCGGGAGAATCAGCTTGCGGAAAGGGATATCCTATCCCTTATTTTTTCGGTAACCGAAGATCTGGACACGCAAAATCCCTCCGCCGCCTTGCGCCGGGCCGGTTTTGCCCAAGATTTAGCTCTTTTTACGGTCCAGGAGGCCCGGATGAAAAACGCCCCCAAGGGGATCATCCGGGTCCTTATCCACGGATATCTTGAGGAGGGGATCAAGCCTTGCCATGTCTACCGGAACGGGGCGGAAATTTTACGGCCCGATTGGGCTTCAAAGCCTCCAAGCTAGGGGATTTTATGATTAACACGCCTTGACGCGCGGCGGGGCATATTATATCATATTATTCCTAACGCCATCTTAGCTCAGTTGGCTAGAGCGCGTGACTTGTAATCTCGAGGTCCCCGGTTCAATTCCGGGAGATGGCTTGCTGAGGCGGATCGGGCAGATTGAGAAAAAAATTTTGAAAAACAAGGTAAAAAACAGTATGGTACTTGATAAATGAGCGCTATTAAGGTATAAACTTTATGGGCTTTTTTTAAAGTAGTAAAAACCGGGGAGTTTCCAGAGCGGTCAAATGGGGCAGACTGTAAATCTGTTGGCTCAGCCTTCGAAGGTTCGAATCCTCCACTCCCCAAAAAAGGCGGTTTTCCGAAAAGAAAACCGCAGTTGTTTCCTGGTAAAGATTTGAAGGGTTTAGCCCGCCTCTCTAAATGTTGCGAAAGGGGAGGGCGGGCGAATCCTCCGCCTTCCCCAAAACCCCCTTGGAACAGCCTCCCTTGCAAAACTTTCGCCGTTGTTGTAAAAATTATTATCATAATCATGCCAAAAAAGCCTTTTTATGCGGAGGGACTCCGTTTTTCCTGCACCCGCTGTTCAGCCTGTTGCCGGTACGAACCGGGATATGTTTTTCTGACCGAAAAAGACGTTGCTATTCTGGCGGCGGCGCTAAAAATGAGCTATAATGATTTTATTAAGGCTTTTTGCCGGTGGGTGCCCGCTGCCGGAGGTCAGGAGTGTTTGTCCCTTAAGGAAAAGTCTAATTATGATTGTGTTTTTTGGAACCAGGGCTGTTCAGTCTATGACGCCCGTCCTCTGCAATGCAGGGTCTTCCCCTTTTGGCCGTCCATGCTGGAGTCCGCCGGAATTTGGGAAAACGCGGATTGCCCCGGCATGGGAAAAGGAGTTTTACATAGCATGGCGGATATAGAAAGCCATTTAAAGGAACAAGCGGGAGAACCGGTTATTTCAAAGATAAGCTGACGGCGAGGGGCGTAGATGCACATCCGTTTTTGGGGTGTCCGCGGGTCCCTGCCGGCTCCGCAGCTGCCATCCCAGATAAAAAGTAAAATATCCGCTATATTGGAACGCTTAACGGCGGCAGACATTGAGAGCCCTGAAAGCCGGGAACGCTTTCTTGCGGAGCTTCCGCCTTGGCTTTTCGGGACGGTCGGGGGGAATACCCCCTGCATTACGGTTCATACGGACACCCTGCCGGGTCCCCTGGTTTTTGACGCCGGTTCGGGAATCCGGGAGATGGGAATTGCCCTGTCCCGGGAAAAACCGAAGCCTTCCTCCTACCGGGTGTTTTTTTCCCATTTTCATTGGGATCATCTCCAAGGTTTGCCCTTCTTTAATCCCGCCTATGATCCCGGGGTACAGATCGATTTTTATGCCCCCCTGAATAATTTGGAGGCCGCCCTTTATGGACAGATGGCCCCGCCTTATTTTCCGGTCTCTATGGAATCCATGGGGGCAAAAAAAAATTTCCATATTATAAGCGACAAATTGTTTTTTGACGGGGTGACGGTTTCCTGCAAGAAAATGAATCATCCCGGTGATTCCTACACCTATCTGGTGGCGGACGGGAAGCACCGTTTTGTCTATGCCACCGATGCGGAATTATCCGCCGCGGATTTTATTAAAAACGAAGAAAACGCCGCTTTTTTTGAAAAAGCTGACCTTGCGGTGATTGATTCCCAATACACCCTGGGAGAAGCGATTGAAAAATACAACTGGGGGCATAGCGCCTTTAGTATGGCCGTGGATTTTGCCGCCAATTGGGGGATAAAGCACCTGGTGCTTTTCCACCATGATCCTGCCTATGATGACCGGAAATTATTTAATATCCTCCAATCTGCCCGCTGGTATATGGAACGGATGAATGTCAAAGGCATAAAGCTCTCCCTTGCTACGGAAGGCCAAGAGATAAAGTTATAATTTTTATGGGAAATTTTTTGCAGGACGGAATATTATTAGCTCCGGAGGATTGTAAAATCCTCTTTTCGCTGCTCAAAAGGCATGAAAATGCCCTCCTTGCGCCGGAACGGGATATCCTTTTAAGGATAGAAAGAATCCTTTACGGGCATCTGTCCATTCAGGATATTGAAAATTTGCTCCCTTCCCCCCGCGAAGGATATTGGTAGACGAAACTTGCCGATTATCGTTATCCTTTGATTATAAAGGATAAGGATGATAATATTTTAACCGGATAATTGAGGTAAGGATGCTCCCTTTGTGCCGCCGGATTATAGGATTGTTCGGCCTTTTTTTAGGATTAGGCCTGTTATTTTCCGCCGCCCTTCTGGGGGGAATTGCCTGTTTTAACGCCCCGCCGAAAGAAATTCCGCCCGGAACCGGCGGTTTGGTAATTTTTGAGGTCCGGAAGGGTGAAAGCGCCCAATCCGTGGGGCAGCGGCTTGAGGAAAAGGGAATTATCAAAAACCGGCATTTCTGGTATCTCCTGGCCCGCCTTGATAAGGAATATCTAAAAGCCGGCACCTATAGCCTGGAAATTCCGGCGACGCAGATGGAAATTCGTGCGGTCCTTAAAACCGGGCGGCAGCTCCTGCAGCGGGTTACCATTCCCGAGGGGGCAACCCTTAAAAAAACCGCCCGCCTGCTTGCGGAAGCGGAAATATGTGACGAAGAGGCCTTCCTTGCCGCGGCGGCGGACCGGGATATCCTTTCCTTGTACCAAATTCCCGGATTAACCATGGAGGGCTACCTTTATCCGGACACCTATCTTTTTCCCCGGGACTATCCGGCTTCCCGGGTAGTGGCCGCTATGGCGGATACTTTTTTTGCCCGCCTGGCCGATATTTGGAAAGACGCCGTATCCATAAGCCCGGAAGAGCTGAACCGCCGGGTTATTATCGCCTCCATCGTGGAACGGGAATACCGGATGGACGAGGAGGCTTCCTGGATGGCGGGGGTCTTTTATAACCGCCTGAAGATAGGCATGGCCCTCCAGTCCTGCGCTACCGTAGAATATGTCATTACCGAGATCCAGGGGAGGCCCCATCCGGAGGTGCTCTATACCCGGGATACGGAAATCCGGGATCCCTATAATACCTACCTGCGTTCCGGCCTGCCTCCGGGGCCTATTTCCTCCCCTGGAAAGGTGGCTTTACAAGCGGCCTTTAACCCGGTAGAAAGTGATTATCTCTATTTCCGCCTGGTAGATCCCGTTTCGGGGCGGCATTATTTTTCAAAAACCCTGGACGATCATATCCAGGCGGGGGTTTTATATGTGAAGGGGAACTCCTAGGCGCCATGAGCTATATCGCCAAATCCACTGTCCAGGAAGTTATCGACAAAATAGATTCCGTGACGCTGGTTTCCGATTATGTGCGCCTGGAAAAGCGGAGCGGCAGCTACGTGGGGCTTTGCCCCTTTCATAATGAAAAAACCCCCTCCTTTACGGTTAACCCTGAGAAGAAGCTTTACCATTGTTTTGGCTGCGGAAAGGGGGGGACCATAATCAGCTTTGTCATGGAAATGGATAAGCTTACCTTTCCCGAGGTCATAGAACTCCTGGCCAAGCGGCTTGGGGTCGAAATTGTTTATGAAAATTCCGGGGGAAACCGGGAAGAAGCGGTAAAAAACATCCGTATTGAAGAGCTGACCGAACTATACCGCCGGGTGTCCGTCAGTTTTCATCATATCCTAATGGAAAAACCCCAGGGCCGGGCCGCCAAGGATTATATCCTTTCCCGGGGCATAAGCGCGGGCACCATCGATCTGTTCCGTCTGGGTTATGCCCCGGCGGACAGAAGGTGGCTTTTTTCTTTTCTCGTAAAAAAGGGATATTCCGAAGTTTTTTTGGCTTCCTCGGGGCTTTTTTCGGAAAAGTATCCCGGCATAAGCTTTTTTTCCGACCGTCTTATGTTTCCCATTGCCGACCGGCAGGGGCGGACCGTCGCCTTCGGCGGGCGGATCCTAAGCGGCGAGGGGCCTAAGTACCTCAATTCAAAGGAATCGGATATTTATAAAAAGGGGCAAACCCTTTTTGCCCTTGATTTAGCCCTGCCGGAGATCCGAAAAACCCGGGAGGCCTATCTTGCCGAAGGATACATGGACGTTATCGCCCTCCACCAAGCGGGGATAACCAACGCCGTGGCCCCCCTGGGAACCGCCTTTACCGACGATCAGGCCCGGCTTCTCCGCCGGTGGGCGGACCGGGTTTACCTGCTTTTTGACGCCGACAGGGCGGGGCAGAGCGCCGCGGTAAAGGGAATATTAACCTGCCGGCGGAACGCCCTTTCCTGCGCCGTGACGGTTCCGGGCAAGGGCATTCCGCCGGATCTTTTGGAGAACGGGGAGATACCGGCGGTGAAGGATCCCGCGGATATATTGAGATATTTTGGCCCGGAGGCGTTGCAAAAAAGTGTAAAATGTTTTATAAATGATTTTGAGTACCTCATATCCTATAGCAGGTCTCTTTATGATATGTCCGATTCCGAAGGGAAGGCTAGGGCGGTTGCTTTTCTTTTTCCCTATTTGGAAGCGCTGGATTCGGATATATCCCGGGATGCCGCAATGGGAACCGTCGCCGATGCCTTTGGGGTGGACAGGGCGGCGGTAACGCGGGATTTTTACCGGAGGGCTTCATCGGGGGAGAAAAATCTTAAAGAGGAGATCCCCCCGGGCCAAAGGCCGATCCGTATGAAGGACGAGCTTTTCCTGCTCACGGTGGTATCGGTGAATGATAATCTGTATCCAAAATTCAGGGAAGCCCTGTCGATAAAGGAAATAGAGGATCCTGCGGCAAAGGAACTCTTTATCGCTCTGGAAGAGTGTTACCGGCATAATGAATCCGGCATGGAAGATTTGCTGGCCCGCATCGTTTCAGAGGATTTACGGAATTTTGTCATAAAACGGGGAACGTCGAAGGAGTTTTCAGCACATCCCGAAGAACTTGTTTCGGACGGCATTAAAAGGGTAAAGCAGAAGCGGCTGGAACGCACCCTGGCCGAAATAATAATTAAGCTGCGCATTGCCAAAAATGAAGCCGACGGGACGCGTCTTGAAGAACTGCTTGCTGAAAAAGTGCATATTGATACTGAATTACACCGATTGAAGGAAGATAAGAAATGACGGATTTACCCACGCAAGAAATTGCCCTTGATCCCGCTGTTTTGAAGCTTATTGCCTATGCCAAAGAAAAGAAAACGCTCTCCTATGAGGAACTCTCCGATTATTTACCCGAACACATCGCAAATTCCGACAAGATCGAGCAGGTTCTCGTCCTGCTGGACGCCAATAATGTCCAGCTCATAGAAGAGGACAGTTCCGGGGAAGATGAATCCGAATCGGAAACCCATAAGGGCGGGGAAACGGAAAAGAGGCGCCTGGTTTATAGCGACAAGGAATCATCGGTGGATGATCCCATTAGGCTGTACCTCCGGGAAATAGGCCGGGAAAACCTCCTGACCGCCGAGCAGGAGATAGAACTCTCCAAACAAATGGAAGACGGGGAGAACATTATTAAGGGGGTAATCAAAAAATCCGGAATGATTATCCCCGAATTTTATCATATCGCCCAAAAAGCATTTTCTAAAAGAGATTTGCGGGAGCTGAACCTCTCGAAAAAAGAAATTACCGAACATATGACCGAAAGGCGGCGGTTAAACCAGTTTTATAAGGAAACGCTCAGAATTATCCTGGGAGAATTGAAAAGTTATATTGAAATTAAACGGCGGCTTATTACCCGCGGGGTGAATATCTTTGAGGATCAGGAACTCAACGCTATCCGGGGGCATATTATGACGGCGATCGAACACGCGGAGATTCACCCCGAGGAAATCGCCGATTTTTCTGAAAAATTTATCCAGGCCGCAAAAAAAATCAAGCGTTACAAAAAAGAACAGGACCGGATCGAAAAACACCTGCGGGTAGCTTCCCTTAAGGAATTGCGGGTCCTCGGCCGGGGGCTCACCATTAAGGAAGAACGGGAGCGGCTGGAAGAAGAACTTGGCCTTAGTTCCGATGAAATAAAGGAAAAGATCCGGCTCATTCAGGTAACAGAAAAAAAACTCCGCCAAATGGAATCGGAATTTGAGGAATCGATAGAAAGCATCAATCAGATGGCTAAAGAAATAAGCCATGGCCGCAATATGATGAAAAACGCCAAGGACCGGCTTATCAAGGCAAACCTCCGGCTTGTGGTGTCGATTGCCAAAAAGTATACCAACCGGGGGCTGCATTTCTTTGATCTTGTCCAGGAAGGCAATATCGGGCTTATCAAAGCGGTGGAAAAGTTTGAATATCAGAAGGGCTTTAAATTTTCCACCTACGCGACTTGGTGGATCCGGCAGGCCATTACCCGATCTATTTCGGATCAAGCCCGGACCATCCGGGTGCCTGTTCATATGATAGAACAGATTAATAAGGTAGTCCGGGAATCCCGGCAACTCATGCAGGTCCTGGGGAGGGAGCCCACCGACGAGGAAATTGCCGAACGACTCGGCTGGACCGCCCAGCGGGTAAAATCCGTTAAAAACGTCGCCCGGGAACCCATAAGCTTGGAAACCCCCATCGGGGAAGAAGAAGATTCCCTTTTGGGGGATTTTATCGAAGACAAGGATGTGGAAAATCCCGCCAATTTAACCGCCTTTACCCTTTTGCAGGAACAGCTTTCTTTGGTGCTTTCTACCCTGCCTGCCCGGGAGCAGGAGGTTCTCAAGATGCGTTTCGGCCTGGATGACGGTTATTCCCTCACCCTGGAAGAGGTGGGGCTCTATTTTAACGTTACCCGGGAACGGATCCGGCAGATTGAGGCGAAGGCCCTCCGGCGTTTACGGCACCCCAAACGGAGCCGGCGGCTAAAGGATTATTTGGATCATTGATTTTTTTCAAGGGGAAAGCCGGCGGCTTTTTCCATTTTTCATAGTTTAGGGGAGTAGCAAATGGCAATGGATGATGTTTTTGATAAACTGCGGACGCTGCAGGATATCCTTTCGCAAAAAATAAGCCTGGAACAGGACATTCAGGAAATTCCCAAACTCCTTATTACCCAGGAGGAACTCCTTGCCCGGCTCAAAAAGTCCTTCATAGAAAAAAACCAGGATTATGAAAAGGCGAGGGTTCAAAGCCTGGAATACCGGAGCCTGCTGACGGAAGCGGAAAATGCCCGGGAACGGGCGGAAAAAAACATGGATTCCATTAACACCCAGCGGGAATACGAGGCCCTGGATAAAGAAATTCGGGATGCCGCGGAAAGGGAACAGCAGTACCGTAAGGATTTGCAGCGGGAAGAACGGTCATTATTAGAATTGGACGAGCAGATGAAACAGAGCACCGCCCTTATCGAACAGCAGGAACATGAGATGGCAGATCGCCGGGCGGGGATTGAGCTTGAGATTGCCCATAAAAAGGCCGCGATTGACCGCCTTATCGAAGAAGAGAAGAATTTAACCCCCGATCTTGATTCTGAGGTGCTTTTCAAATTTGAACGGATTATCCGCAATAAAATGGGCCGGGGCATTGTAGCCATCAAGGGAGGTGTTTGTATGGGCTGCCATATGATCCTTCCCGCCCAGTTCGCCAATACGGTCCGCAAGGGGGAAGAAATTGTCTTCTGCCCCTATTGTTCCCGGATCCTTTTTTATGAAGAATCTGAGCAGGGGGAGGAAGTTTTCTTTGATAATGAAGATTCGGGCAGTCTTTCCGATCTGGATGATATGGAGGATGAAGAATATGACGAGGAAGAGGAAGAAGACGAAAAGGTAAATATTGATTATGATGAATGATTAAGCGATGAACCAGGCCGCCGCGCCTTTTTGAATGTTTTTTAAGGAGGTGAGGAAAGTCCGGGCTCCGCAGGGCATGATGCCGGGTAATTCCCGGGCGGGGGAGGTTTTCGGAACTCTTCCGACAGAAAGCGCAACAGAAAACAAACCGCTTGCCGGAGCGGGAAATTCCCGATCCGGCAAGTAAGGGTGAAAAGGCGGGGTAAGAGCCCGCCGCGGGGATGGCAACATCACCGGAAAAGCCGTTTCCTCCTATGGGGAACGGCAGAATGCCTTTTCTTATTAAAAGAAAAGGTATATGGCAAGCCTCATCAGGAGCAAAGTCAAGCAGCGGCAGGGGTTTTTGACCCGAGAACGGCCCGTTTTTTGCCGCGGGTGGACTGCATGGACCTTGTTTGTAAAAACAAGGCAAGATAGATGGCGGGATAACCGTGCCGCTTTTGGCTGCACGGTTATGACAGAACCCGGCTTATGGTTCATCGCTTTTTTATCACCCTCCGGTTGCGTTGACTTTTTCCCATAACTTGTATATACCTTATCAAAGATGGTACGAGAACGGTTCCGGTCTGATTATGGTGTGCAAGTTCATCGGAAACAGACTATTCATGCGGCGGTTATTGCCGTATTTATTTTTATCTTTATCTCATTTTTGGTTATTTTTTTTATCGGCTGGAGAAACCGCTTAGGAAATGAAAGACGGGAATTATTGGAACTTTGGGAAAATGGCTTCTATGAGCAAACCCTGGCGATTAGCCGGGAGGAACTGCTCACAAAACCGATGGATTATTTTCTTTTGACCCTGCATGGATTTTCCGCATATCAGATGGCTATAGCCCAGATCAATAGTTTTGACACCCTTGCTTTTATTGACACCTGCATCTGGTCTCTCCGCAAGGCCCTTCTTACCCGGGATGCCGCGGGAGACGGCCGGCTTTTTTATGTATTAGGCAAGGCATATTATTATAAAGGATCCGCCTATGCGGAACTAGCGGTTAAGTACCTGGAAAAAGCCCGGGGCGCTTTCTATCAGGCCCGGGATATTCCCGAATATTTGGGACTTGCCTATGCGGCGATCCATGATTACCGGAATAGTGTGGCGGCCTTTGCGCTGGCCCTGGAGCCTCCGAACGAAAACGCCGGCATATCCGATCCCCCTTCAGCTAATCCATACCCTTCGGATCTCCTGCTTCTCGCTATAGCCCGTTCTTACCTTGCCCTGGAGGAAGAGGATACGGCAAAGGCGTATCTCGTCCGCTGCGTGGAAACTTCCCGGGATTCTGATACGATTATGACGGCTAGATTGCTTTTAGGGGATATCCTTACCAAGGAAGGGGACGCTGAGGGGGCGGAATCCCTTTATTTGACCATCCTGAACGAGGGCGGTGAAAATGCGGAGGCCCATTACCAGTTAGGTGAATTATATGCTGCTGCCGGCGACCCGACCCGAGCGCGGGCGGAATGGCGGAGGGCAGTGCGGATAGATCCGGCTCATGGGCCGGCCCGGGCACGGCTTAATATGTAGCAGAAAGCCAGAAGGCTTTACGGAGGAAGTATGTTTGGAAGCTCTAATTCAGATATTGGAATCGACTTGGGGACTTGTAATACCCTTATCTATATACGCGGAAAAGGCATCGTAATTAATGAACCTTCGGTGGTTGCGGTGGAACGGGGAACCAAAAAGGTAATGGCCGTCGGGGCCGACGCGAAACGTATGCTCTGGAAAACTCCGGGGAATATTATCGCCATAAGGCCCATGCGGGACGGGGTAATCGCGGATTTGGAATCCACCGAAAAGATGATCCGTTATTTTATTTCCCGGGTGCTCCCCCGGTACCGGTTTATCAAGCCCCGGATGGTTATAGGCATCCCGTCTTGCATTACCGAGGTAGAACGCCGGGCGGTGGAGGAAAGCGCCTATAAGGCCGGAGCCCGGGAGGTAATGGTTATTGAGGAAAGCCTTGCGGCGGCTATCGGGGCGGATATCCCTATTTTTGAACCCGCGGGACACATGATTTGCGATATTGGCGGGGGGACCACGGAGATTTCCGTTATTTCCCTGGGAGGCATGGTGGTTACCAACGCCATACGGCTTGGGGGGGATGAATTTGACGAAGCCATTATCAAACATGTCCGGAGCGTCCACAATCTTATCATTGGGGAACAGACCGCGGAACGGCTTAAAATTGAAATCGGTAACGCATCCCCGGACAAAACCATTGAAAAAGTGGAAATTAAGGGAACCGACGCAATCACCGGGCTGCCCCGGCGGCTTGACATTGATTCGGTTGAAGTCCGGGAGGCCCTGAAGGATCCCATTACCCAGATTATAGACGAGATCAAGGCGACCTTGGGACAAACCCCGCCGGAATTGGCTGCGGATATTGTGGAACGGGGGATCGTGATGACCGGCGGCGGTTCCCTCCTTAAGGGCCTACCGAAACTTATCTCCAAAGAGACCGGGGTGCCGGTTATCCTTGCGGAACACCCCTTGGACTGTGTTGCCCTGGGGGCGGGGAAATATTTCTAGAATGCCAGAGGTTTTGATAATACCCGTAGTATCTATGACAATTTGAATGGATAGGGTGATGCGGATCGGAAAGGGCAAAAAATCGGTAAACAGTTTTATCAATATTGAAGTTTGCGTATTTCTTGTTCTTACTTTTCTTTCCTTTTCCTTGCTTTTTTTTTCAAGCCGCAACTTTCTTGTGGATTTCAAGGATGCGGGTTTATCCCTTTTTTCCGGCATCCGGAACGGAATCTACCAGCTTACTTCCCTGGCCGGCAGAACGGTCCTTTCCGTCCAGGAACTCGCGTCGTTGCGGCGGGAGTATGCGGAATTAACCGAGCGGCTTACCCGGTATGAACAGCTTGAGCGGAGTTCCGCGGAGATCCGCCAGGAGAATAACCGTCTGCGGGAACAGCTTGGATTTTCCCTTACCCTCAACTACCGGCATATTCCGGCGGAACTTATTGGCCGGGACCCGGACAATCTGTTTTCCGCCTTTGTAATCAATAAGGGAAAATATTCGGGGGTCAGCCCGAATATGCCGGTTATCGCCTTTCAGGACGGCAGCCAGTGTTTGGTCGGCAAGGTGGTACAAACCGGGCAATTTGAAAGTTTGGTGATGCCTCTTTACGATGTCAGTTCCTTTATTTCCGCCCGCCACGCGGAATTCCGTTATGA
>JAITRD010000237.1 GCA_031288575.1 Treponema sp.
GCGTCGTATTCCCCCAAAATGCCAATTACCGGCCCCCCGGAACCGTAGGAGGCTATAAAGGCATGGGCCATGCCCGCGATTCCCCGCTCAACCCGGAATCCTTCCTGTTCCAGGACGGCACAGAGGGCGTCGGCGGACTGCTTTAAGGCAAAACGAATTTCGGCAAATTCCCAAATCCGGTCGCTCAGGCCGGTAAAAAGGCCGCTTTTTTCTTCAATTATTTTGATAAGCCGCTGTTTATCTCCCATTTTACGCCTCCTCCCCCGGTAAAAGTACCTTAATTTGTCCTTTTTTATACAGCAGCTTGGTGCCGAAATAAGCCACGGGCAATAAGATGAGGATTATTATCCCCTGATAGAGGGCCCATAACCGGGCGACCTTAAATACGTGGTGAATAAGAACATAGAGGGCTATCACGAGAATAGCCGGGACAATCGCGCCCTTCATCCGCCCGGGGGCGCGGATGCCGCCGCCGATGCCGCTGCCCAAGGCGCCGAGGGTTAAGGAACCGAAAAGGGCGGGAACAATATAACTGGAGGCGGTCCGGACCGCGGGCAGGGTTAATACGGGCTGCAGGGGCAGGATCAGCAGGACCCCGATGAAGATAATCACCAGGGTAAAAAAGGTGGAAACGCTTACGGCGATGGAGGTAACAAGGTCCGCGTCTTCGGTGCCGCTTTCCACGTCCAAAAGGGCGAGGGCGTTATTGGCTACCGGCAGTTTCAGGTTCATTACGTTGCCGGTAATCAAAGTAAGATAGATAGAACTGCCCAAAATCGGCGTATAGGCTATAACCTCGGAAAGAGCCGCAGGGACAAAGAGGGACAAGAGCCCCGCCGCGGTAAGCATTACCTGAAGAAAACCGGGCATCGCGTCAAAATAAATCCCCGCAATGGTGGGGATCCCCAGCATGATTATAAGGGCGAGTACCGCCCCAACGCGCCCGAGACGGTGCATGGAATTGATATGGGCCCTTCCGGCCTCATCAAGCTGCTGGATAGTTTTTTGGGTTTCAGCCATTTATTTCTCCTTAATTAAGCATCGAGGTCCACAAGACCGCGGAAGTCATTGCTACCAGCATGCTGATGGCAAGCACAAAGCTCTTGAACCAGTTAGCCTTTGTTTTTTTGATGATAAAATTCAGAATCAGGCTGACCATAAGGCTGGTGAGGAGGGTGAGAAGCTTCACCAAACCGTTTTTACTGTGGTCGAGAAACATGGGAACCACAAAAACAACCAGGATAACCAAAAAAAACACGCTCGCCCCCAGGGCGCCCCAGCGTTTATCCCCGGTTTTTATCTTCATGGTGCCCATTTGGATAGGTTTGGAGATAAAGGGAGCAACACAGAGACCGCCGATGATGCCGATGGACATAACATACATGACCAGCACAAAATCTTTGGCCGTCGCGGTGTTTACATCAACTCCCCCGGCCCGCAGCGCCATATCGGCAGCCATGGTCTCGTAGGTTACCGCGCCGACCACGGAAAGCCGCCACCAGGGCCAGGGAATGCCCAGCATAGTGGCCAGGGAAAAATAGCCGATTACAATGGCTATGGCGGGAACAACAGTAGCGGCCACTGAAGCCTTTACCACGACCATCAGTTTTTCCCGGGGAAAGCCCTTTTCAATGGCCCGTTTCCAGGATTTCCGCATGGAGACAACAGAGAGCCCGACCACGAAGAGAATACCTATGGATACCATAAGGTAGATCAGCCAATGACCGGCTACATCATAAAAACTCATAAAATCCCCCAAAATTAAGATGGGTAAGTATAATCCCGGTTGTTATATTTTTCAACAAAAAGATTAGCTTATTTAAAAATTGTTCTATAAATAAATAGGAAAAAATCTATTTTAAATAAAATCAAATAAAAAATATTTTTTAATTCTTGCTAAAACACCATACCAATTACTATAATTGTTATATAACAATTTAAGAAGGCAAATATGGAGAAGAAAAAATTGATCCTGGGCGTTATCGGCGCCGACGTTCACGCCGTGGGAAATAAGATCCTCTGCCATGCCTTTACCGAGGCAGGCTTTGAAGTAACCAACCTGGGGGTTATGGTCTCCCAGGAAGAATTTATCGAAGCGGCCATCGAAACCGCCGCGGAGGCGATCCTTGTTTCTTCCCTTTACGGCCACGGGGAACTGGACTGCCGGGGCTTCCGGGACAAATGCGACGAGGCGGGGCTCAAGGGCATCCTCATCTATGTGGGGGGTAATTTGGTCGTGGGCAAGCAGGATTTTGAGGATGTGGAAAAACGCTTTAAGGCTATGGGCTTTGACCGGGTTTTTGGCCCCGGCACCTCCCCGGAAACAGCCATCAAGGCATTGCGGGAAGACCTGCGCGTTCCGGCGGAATCATAAAAACAGCGGAAGGGCTTAATATGGAAGGGGTATTACTTATCGACTTCGGCAGTACCAATACCAAGCTTACCGCGGTGGATCCCCTGGAGGCAAGGCTCCTGGGAACCGCCGTTGCCTTCACCACCGTAAACAGCGATATCGGCGAAGGCCTGGCCGAAGCCCTGACTTCCCTGGAAAAAAAAACCGGTTCCCTTCGCTTCCTGAAACGTTACGCCTGCAGCAGCGCCGCCGGAGGACTCCGGATGGTTGCGAGCGGCCTGGTACCTTCCCTTACCGCCGAAGCGGCCCGGCTTGCCTCCCTGGGAGCGGGGGCCAAGGTGGTAAAGGCCTTTTCCTACGAACTTACCGATGAGGATATCGCCGAGATCGGCCTTTTAAACCCGGACATCTTCCTCCTTTCCGGAGGGGTAGACGGGGGCAATAAGGAAAATATCCTCCATAACGCCCGGATGCTCGCAGCCCTGCCGGCGGATTTCCCTATTTTGCTGGCGGGAAACC
>JAITRD010000303.1 GCA_031288575.1 Treponema sp.
GGAAACGGATCGGTCTCCCGCTACCTTATCAATAGCTGGCTTGAAGGGAAATTTGGGGGGTAAACCCGCAAAGCTCCGAGCCGCTGGCTTGAGCCGCTGGCTCTTGCGGTTTTTCAGGCATTTAGCCTGCGAACCTCTGGTTCGACAAAACTGCGGAATTTGAGGTTGCTTTCCCAAAAACTGAAGTTTTGGGAAAGCCTCCTTATTTTTTACTTTAATGACCGCCCGATGATTTTGCAAACCGTGTCATATTGTGTCAAAAGGATACAATTTTCCGGCTATTTAGGAAGATCGGGTCATTATGAGACTTTTGTACCCTCCCCTCTCCCGTAACGGAGGGGCCAAGGGATAAACTGAGCGAAAAGCATTTATGCCGCCGCATAAGTCCTTATATTATAACGAATTAAAAAAGATGGGGGATAATGATTTTTTAGCCGGACTTGGCATATTTTTTGCATAGTAATAGACAACCAAGACAAGAGGAGTATGAATGGTTACTATTAAAGCGCAAAGCAAAGCAAAAACAGACAGCAATATTAATTCCGATGAAAATGTTCTGTCGATTTATTTAAAAGAGATAAATCGCATTCCTTTATTAACGAAAGAAGAAGAATACCATACCGCCCAGGCGGCGGCCCAGGGCGATAAACGGGCCCAGGATAAACTGGCAAACGCCAACCTGCGTTTCGTAGTGAATGTGGCGAAAAAATACCAGGGCCAGGGCTTACCCCTTTCGGATCTCATCAGCGAAGGCAATATTGGGCTTTTAAACGCGATTGAACGGTATGACGTGCATAAGGGTTATCACTTTATTTCCTATGCGGTGTGGTGGATACGCCAAGCCATCCTCAAGGCAATTTGTGAAAAAAGCCGGATGATCAGGCTTCCTTTAAACCGGGCCAATGAGCTGGTTCAGATTGAAAAAGCCCGGAAGCTTGTGCAGGACGGGCATAACACGGAAAAGGAAATTAATGAAATTGCCCGGCTCCTGGATATGGACGCGGAGCATGTGGCGGATCTGGTTAATATCAGCCGGGAACATGTATCCCTGGAAAACCCCGTTTATGCCGACAAGGATTCTTCTATCCTGGGAGATTTTATTGAGGACGAAAATTACCGTTCCCCGGATGAGCATATTGTAGACCGGGCCCTCCATGACGACATTGAAACCGTACTGGGGACCTTAAACAAGAAAGAGGCGGACATTATCCGTTTCCGTTTCGGCCTGGGGGATAATATGCCCATGTCGTTAAAGGAAATCGGCGACCACTTTAATCTGACCAAGGAACGGATCCGGCAGATCGAAAAAAAGGCCCTGAAACGGCTGCAGCATCCCTCCCGGCAGCGGCTTCTGGAATGTTATGTAGCCTGATGGCCGATTCCTTTTTACCCGCGGCGGTTATCTTCGACATGGACGGCCTCATGCTGGATACGGAAGGACCGGCGGTATCCCTGTGGATCGAGGCGGCTCGAAAGTTAGGGTGGAAGCTTGACCGGGAACTGATCCTTAATACCGTCGGAATTGACGCGGCTTCCACCCGGGCGGCCTTTATGGCCGAATACGGCCCGAATTTTCCCTACGAAACAATCCGGCAGGATCTTTCCCGGAGCATCAGGGACCAGGTTGAAAGGGAGGGAATTTCCCACCGGCCGGGCCTCCTTACCCTGCTGGACTGCCTTGGGGCCCGGGGAATTCCCCTGGGGGTAGCCACCTCCACGGCCCGGAAAACCGCCCTTTGGAAGCTTGACAAGGGGGGCATCGGGGATCGTTTTGCCGTACTGGTTTGCGGGGACGAGGTAAACCGGGGAAAACCCGCGCCGGATATTTTTCTCCTGGCGGCGGAACGGCTGGGCTATAATCCCTCCCAATGCCTGGGCTTTGAGGATTCCCCCGCGGGGCTCCAGGCCCTCCACGCGGCGGGAATACGCTCCGTGTTTATTAAAGACCTGGTGGAGCCGCCCCCGGAAATTCTCGCCGCTGTTTGGCGCCGCTGCGGCGATTTAGCGGAAGCGGCGGCGCTTTTTTAGCAAACCCGGGCGGAACAGGGCAGGACGGAATTCCGGCGGCCCATTAAGTACCCGCCTATAACCCTTCAGTTACATTATGGAGCCATTTTCCCGTGTTACAGCGCCAAAGCCCCACCGCCGTTTTGAGAGGCTCCTCCATGATAATACAGAGGTAAATTATCCCTACCGGGGCGTGGAAAACAAAACTTGCCAGGGCGGCGGCGGGAATTGCCGCCCCCCAAAGAAAAAGATTGTCATAAATAGCGCAAAACACCGTATCCCCTCCGGCCCGGCAGATGCCTACCACCATGGACATATTAAAGGCCCGGAAAGGATAGGAACAGCCAAGGATGAAAAACATCACCGTCGTATGGGCCAGTACATTGGCGTTTACCTTAAAAAAATAGGGCAAAAGCCCCGACAGGGGAAAAAGAAACAGGGCCGCCCCCAGGGCCAGAAGGGGGGCAAAGCGGATGATCCGGGCCGCATAGTCCCGGGCGGCGGCATAGGCGCCCTCCCCTATTTTTTTGCCGATAAGGACCCCGACCCCGTTTCCCAAACCGATAAAAAGAACCCAGGTAAGCTGGGAAAGGGTATTGGTGATATTATAGGCGGCAATGGCATCCGTATGGGTCCGGGCAAAGATCACATTCTGGAGGCTTATCCCTGAGGACCAGATAATTTCATTAAGGATAACCGGGAAGGCGACCCGGAAAAAACGGCTGATAAAGGGGAGCCTAAACCCAAAAAGCTGACGGAGGCTTCCCGCAAGCTGATATTTCCGGGCATAACTCACCGATACCAGGATTATCATCTCAACCAGCCGGGCCACGGCCGTTGCCCGGGCGGCTCCCGCAACGTCCATGGCGGGAATAGGGCCGAACCCGAAAATCAAAAGATAATTCAAGATCACGTTTACCGAAAGGGCGATAAGGGTGGTGAGCATGGGAAGCCGGACCTGCTCAATGGAACGAAGGGTAAGGACAAAGACCTGGCTTATGGCAAAGGGGATAAAGGCCGGGGCCAGATTTTTTAGGTACCTGGCCCCCGCTTTGATCACCCTTTCATCCCGGGAATAAATAGCCAGGATTCCCTCAGGCGCTAAAAGGGCCGCCAGGGTAAAACCCAGGGCTACCGTTAAATTGAGGGTCATGCAAAATCCGGTATTTGCCCGGATGCCCCCGATATCCCTTTTCCCCCAGAATTGGGCGGTAAAAATCGAGCCTCCGGAACTGATGCCAAAAAGGGTCAGGCTGTAGAGGAAAAAGACCTGATTTCCCAGGCCTACCGCGGCAATCTCCACCGTCCCCAGGCGGCCGATCATCACCGTATCCACCATGTTTACAAAGGCATTCACCAGATTTTGCAGCATAATCGGTACGGCGATGGCAAAAAGGCTTTTATAAAATATTTTATCATTAAACAGGGCGCTTAACTTCATAGGAAGCTCTTACTATACGAATAAAAACAATGAGAATCAACAACCGCCTTGGGCCTTATTGTTCCTTTAGGCTTAAGTTAAAAGCAAGCGCGGGAGCCCCGGCTTGGAATGATTTTGATGTTGTCTTTCTTGCCTGTTTTGCTTATTATATATTTATGGTAAAGTGGTCGGCCGACTATTCGGTAGGCAATAACCTTATTGATGAACAACATAAAGAGCTTATTCGTATGACCGATGAACTTTATGAAGCGTGCCGGAAAGGTGGCGGCGCGGAAAAGATTTCTTTTCTAAAGGCTATTCATGGTTCGGTAGATTATGTTAAAGTCCATTTTTCTGCCGAAGAAAGGATGATGAAAGAGGTTAATTATCCTGATTATGAGACCCACAAAAGGGAACATGAAGGCTTTATCGCGGAAGTGCTGCGCCAGGCAAAGGAATATGAAAAAAACAAACGCTTTGTTCCTTTATCCTTTGTCAAATTCCTTTTGGAATGGATCGTAAACCATATTGCCAGGTCCGATAAAAAGTACGCCGCTTATTTGCCCCAGGAAAAAAAGGAACCCTGACAAAAAGACAGGATCGGCGCATATAAATTATGCCGAAGGCATAACGAACTTGTAATTATTTTTGTGTAAACGGCACATCATAGGGGAACCCTGTCTTCCCCATAAATGATTGCGAATTGATTGAGGGCGGCCCCCCAATCCCGTACCGGCATTGTCCATTTTTTACAAATGTTTTTCAAACCCATGAAAATTAATTTCATCGCAGCCCCGTCATTCGGGAAGGACTGGCGGCGTTTGGCGATTTTTTGAATCGTATAATTGACCGACTTCAATGGCATTGGCCGTGTACACCGCCTTCCTGATTTCAGGAGAAAACTTGAAAAACGGAATGGCCTCGTTCCAGCGGCTCCGCCAGGACTTTGCGATCATCGGGTTATTGCCCGTACCCATTCCATGAAGCACGGCGAAACGGCTTCAGGTTTGAGCCGGGTAAAGACCCGCCGGTACACATCATGTTTGGGCATACCCTGTTCCAGGGGGCGGTATGGATTGATTAGTCATAATTCCCCTCCAATCCGCCTTTGTCGACACTTCCTCCCTTCTGCTTTACCTCTTTTTATATGCGCTCGCCCTGGGCCTCAACACAGCAATTCCAAATTCAAAAAATGGTCAAATGAAACCAGCCCCGGCTCCTGCCCCTGAATTCATTTGGCCATTTTTTACCTTTTCCCTTGATTGGTGGCAGCAATTCCAAAAAGTATTCCGGCCGAAAAGAGACCCGAAAAGGCTCACGCCGGCAGGACCCCCGATAGAAGTATCAGGTCTCTTTTCGGTTTTTGAATAGTTAAATTTGGAATTGCTGGCCTCAACATACGACATATTGCTTGTATGTTTTTTATACGTTACCCTAGTCCACACTGGAAGGTCTTCCCGGTAAGAACATCACGCCCGCAGGCGTGCGGAAAAAGGAAAGTCATGAACACATCAGTTGATTCACGGGGCGTTCCGGGCGTCTCCCTATACAAACACCGGTTTAAGACTCCATTTCAAGAGGGTGGGCCAGGAATTACGACTATTTGGGTAGGCAGTTTTATGTGCCTGCCTCTCTTTATGGTCGGCGGTATGCTGCAAAGCGGTCTTTCGAT
>JAITRD010000013.1 GCA_031288575.1 Treponema sp.
CCACGGAGGCGGAGGCGGCGGGGTCGGCGATACCGACGGCGCCGCCCGCGACGGTGACGCTGTCATGCGCCTTCGCGCCGCCGTCCCGGGGCTCGAAGCTCAGCACGTAATGGTCAATCTCGATAGAAGCGGGGAATGCGGTGCGGGCCGCGGGGGCCGCGGCGTTCCGCCCCGCGCCGGGGCTGCCGCTGAGTTCCAGGCTCAGGGAGAGGCGGCCCGAGCCTTCGGGGATCGGCCCGGCCGCCCCGGTCGTGCCCGCGACCGGCGAGGGTCCCGAGGAGGGGAGCCGGCAGGCGGCCAGTAAGAGTCCCATCGCCGCGACGAGGGCGGCGAAGCCGGGGAAAAAGGCCTTGAGGCTTTTTCGGTTCATGGTATACTCCTTCGTTATTAAGCGGCAGGGAACAGGGAGTAAAGTTCCCCGCTCCCGCCGCAAAAATTTGATGTTATGTACTTCTGCCGGACGGTAAAGGGTACGGCCGCGGAACAGGGTGCCCCGTTCTTGTATCCGTTGAATTTCACGGCGGGGAACCCGGGGCATAGTCCGCCGCGGAGATAAGAAAACACTTTGGGATAAAAAAAACCCCGGCCGGTTAAACCGGACCGGGGAGGAATACGCTGAGACGAACTACCTACCTTGCGGGGGGGAGGGGGGGTAAAAATATTTTCGGAGGGAGGTCCCGGGGAATTCGCGTGTTCATAGGTAAATAATTATACCACGTTTTTGAAGGAAATACAAAAAAATTTAGTAACAAGCCGAAATTCGAGTTCTCGCCATAGCGGGCCCTGCAAGCGTTTTCCCCGTCATCCTCCCCTCATCCAGAAATTTCTTCCCCCTAAAAGGCTCCGCCTTTACGGCCTCACCTATTAAACGGAACATAAGGCCGGATGGGAGGGAAAAATCCCCAGGGGGGACACTTGACCGAAGCTTTGCGCCATCCGACCCTCAAGGACAACGACAAAACCTCCTCGCGCAAAGCAAGCGTGGCCCCCCTGGGGATTTTTCCCTCCCATCCGGATATTTTTGTTACGATTCAATACTTAGCGATAAAAGTAAACGCGGGAGCCCTGGCCCTGGGGAGGGAATTTGCGCCGGCACTTACAATAACTTATAATGGATGAATGATTAAAGATTGTATCATTATGGCCGGCGGGTCGGGAACCCGGCTTTGGCCGGCAAGCAGTTCAAAAAACCCCAAACAATTTCTTCCCCTTTCCCCTGAGGCGAGTTTTTTCGATTCCGCCGTGGAGCGGGCCCTGGGAATTTGCGGGGAGGCCGGGGACGGCCGGGTGATTATCATTGCGGGGAAAACCCATATACCCCGGATTATAGAATCCTGCGCCCTCCTAAGCGAAGATAAACGGAAACGGCTTCTCCTCATCCCGGAACCGGCGGCTAAGAGCACCGCCCCCGCTATTGCCTGCGCGGTATCCTACGCCGGCCTGGCATGGGGAAAAGACCGGAATATGCTGGTCCTGACAAGCGACCATATTATCCGCCCGGCGGCGCTTTTTTATGCCGGCGCGGCCAGGGCTTTAGACTTTGCCGCCCGGGGGAATCTGGCCGTTTTCGGGATTCCGCCCAGGGGCCCCGAAACGGGCTACGGCTATATTGAGGCGGCGGAGCCGCTCTCCCTGCCCGGGGAGCAGCCTCCCTTGGACCGGGCCGCCCCGGGGGGAAAGGTTTACCGGGCGGCCTCGTTCCGGGAAAAGCCCAGCCGGGACCAGGCGGAAAAATACCTTGCCGCGGGGGGTTTTTATTGGAATTCCGGAATGTTTGCCTTTTCTGTCCCCTTTATTCTGGAAGAATTCAGGCACGGCGCCCCGGATATTATCCGTCCCTTTGAAAGCCTCAAAGCCCCGGGGGAAGCCGCCTACCGGACCGAAGGGGGATTGCGGATCCTGGAAGAATGGCCCGGGCTGGAACGGGCCTACGGGGAAGCGGCGCCGATCTCCTTTGATTACGCCATCGCGGAAAAATGCGGCAGCACCGTAATGGTGGCCGCCGGTTTTGATTGGATCGATGTGGGAAGCTGGGACGAATACGCTAAATTAAAAACCGGCGCCGCCCCGGAGGTTTATCTCTCCGCTTCCTCGGACTGTTTTGTGGACGCGGACATACCGGTGGCCCTTTGCGGGGTGGAGGATCTCATAATAGCGGTCAGATCCGGCAGGGACGGGAATCCTCCGGCGGTTCTGGTGGCGAAAAGAGGGAAAACCCAGATGGTTAAAGAAATAGTAGAACAAATCAAAGCCGCGGGCAGGACAGAACTGCTTTAATTATGGTATATTTTATGGTGCAAATAGGGAGGTTTTTTTAATGGTCATTTTAACGCTAAACTGCGGATCGTCGTCCGCTAAATATCAGGTATATGATTGGGATGCCCAGGATGTTCTCGCCGTGGGAATTGTGGAGCGGGTCACCCTAGGGGATTCCTTTATCAGCCACAAGGCAAGGGGCAAGGAAGAATACACGGTTAAACACAACTGCCCCACCCATACCGACGCGGTGGATCTTATTATAAAAACCCTGACCGACAAGGAACACGGGGTAATCAGCGATATGTCGGTCATTAAGGCCGTCGGGCACCGGGTTCTCCACGGGGGGGATAAATTTACCAAAAGCGTGATCGTGGACGAAGAGGCCATGCGGGCCTTCAACGAGGTGAAGGACCTGGGGCCCCTCCACAACCCCGCTAATATTATGGGCATCGAGGCGGCCAAAAAGGTACTCCCCGACGTGCCCCACTGCGCGGTGATGGATACCGCCTGGCATCAGACCATGCCCCCGGAATCCTTCCTCTATGCGGTGCCCTATGAGTGGTACGAAAAATACTCGGTCCGCCGTTACGGCTTCCACGGGACATCTTTCCTGTACACCGCCAAGCGGGCCGCGGTGCTCCTGGGAAAGGACCCCTTTAAAACCAACCTCATCATCGCCCACCTAGGGAACGGTTCTTCCATTAACGCGGTCAAAAACGGCTGTTCCTTCGATACCTCCATGGGAATCACCCCCCTGGAGGGGCTTATCATGGGGACCCGTTCCGGGGACGCCGACATGGCCATGCCCTTTTACGTGATGCGGAAAACCGGCATGAGCGCCGCGGAGATGGAAACGGCGCTGAATAAAAAATCCGGGCTCCTGGGCATCACCGGCCAGTACGCGGACCGCCGGGACATCCAGAACGCCACCCTCAAGGGGGAAGACCGGGCCCGGCTGGCCCAGGACATGGAAGCCTACCGGGTGAAAAAGTACATCGGGGCCTATCTGACGGTCCTGGGCAGGGTAGACGCCCTGGTCCTTACCGCCGGGGTGGGGGAATT
>JAITRD010000101.1 GCA_031288575.1 Treponema sp.
AAAACCGCTCCGTTGAGGAGCGTTTGTTCAAAAACCGTAGCACACGCCCGGCGCCCAGCGAAAGTGACTATACGGAAAAAAAGCGCGAAGGCTTTAGCCGGAGCAGTGCGCCGGAGAAGATAGCGGAGGCGGGCTCTACAAGCGTTTTTCCCGGCCTTTTCCCCTCCCTTGCGGAAATTACACAGAATTTTGTGGGTCAAGTTTAGACAATGCTATACGCGGCCCGGGTAATATGATATAAAAGGTCATGAATATTATTAAAGACCGCGTGGTTGGCATCGGTTACACCCTTACCGATAAGGAAAATCGTTTTATCGATTCCGCCGCCCTTACCGAGCCCCTGCACTACCTCCACGGGCATGGAAACCTTATCCCCGGTTTGGAACGGGCCCTGGAAGGTAAAATCGAGGGAGACACTTTTAAAATAGCCATCCCCGCGGCGGACGCCTACGGGAACCGGGAGTCTGCCCTTATTAACCAGGTGCCTCTGGATCAGTTTGAAGAGGCCGAGGATCTGGAGGTAGGGATGCAGTTTGCCGCCCACACCCCCGAGGGTCACCGGATTGTTACTGTTACCGCCATTGACGATCAGATCGTAACGGTGGACGGAAATCATCCCCTGTCGGGGATGGATCTTAATTTTGAGGTAACCGTGGTAAGCGTCCGGGATGCCGAAGCTGAGGAAATTGCCCACGGCCATCCCCACCACGACCACTGCCATACGAGTTGTGAAGACTGCGAAGGCTGCGGGGCTTCCTGCTGCGGCGGATAGGCCCCGCTTTTCCGGCCCGGGGGATAAATCCTCATGAACAAAACAGTAGCGTTACGGCCCTTTGATTATGTTGCCCTGGGATTGGCGGCGGCGATAACCTTGGGAACCTCCCTTGCCGTCTATGCCGGTTCCGGCGCTTCCGAAGAGGTGGTTATTACCGGGGAAAGGGATCGCTGGGTCTTTCCCCGGGACGCGGCGGAAACCGTTGCGGTGCCGGGGCCCCTGGGGGACACGGTGGTGGAACTCCGGGACGGCAGCGCCCGGGTTATCGCTTCTCCCTGCGCCAACCAGACCTGCATTGCCGCGGGGGCCGTCCGGTCCCACGGGCAATGGATAGCCTGCCTGCCGAATAGGGTATTAGTCTCGGTTGCCGCCGGAGACCAGGACCCTTCCCGGGACTCTGATGGGATTGACGGTGCGGCCTGGTAAAGCCCCGGACCGGTTCGATCCCTTCGGGCATACGGTCGCCCTCCTGGGGGCTTTTTGCCTTTTTTTATCCACCCTTGAGTATATGGTCCCCAAACCTATTCCCTTTATCCGGATCGGCCTCGCGAATGTGCCCCTTTTGATTGCCCTGGACATCTTCCCCTGGAGGGTCTTTGCTTTTTTGGCTCTTTTAAAGGTCCTCGGGCAGGCCCTTATCACCGGCGTTCTCTTTTCCTATGTTTTCCTCCTTTCCCTGGTCGGGACCTGCGCTTCCGCGGCGGCGATGTACCTCCTGGCCCGCTGCCTGGACCGGAGCCGCATCGGTTTTACCGGAATCGGCGTTACCGGCGCCCTGGTTTCTAACCTTTCCCAACTGTTTCTCGCCCGTTTTTTTATCCTGGGCGCGGGGGTAAAATTTCTGCTGCCCCCCTTTTTAATTTCCGGGATGCTCACCGGGACCGCCCTGGGGCTTTTCTGCGAGGCCTTTACCGCCCGTTCCGCCTGGTACCGCCGGGCCCGGGGCCTGGCGGGGCAGCTTCCTCTCCCGCCGGGCGGCATTTCTCCCGGGGAAACCCCGCCGGAAGAACCGCCCCCGCGGAATATCCCCCCCCGCGCCGCCGAAAGGCGGTTCCGGGAACTCTTTTCCAGCCGGGATCTCTGTATAACCGGTCTTTTTATGACGACGGCCTTCCTTTGTAACCCCTCCACCCCGCTGCGGTGCCTTCAATTTTTGTTTTTTTGGTTTTTGGCCTTCTTGGGAGGGAAAAAAAACAATACCCCCATGACCCTTGCCGTTATTTTAGGGATAGTTTTTTTTAACCTGCTTATTCCCTATGGCAAGGTTCTGGCCGAAGCCGGTCCTTTCCGCCTTACCCAGGGCAGCCTCCTGTCGGGGATCCGCAAGGCCGTTACCCTGGAAGGGCTCATCATGCTTTCCCGGGTCTCTATCCGCCCGGATCTGCGGCTTCCCGGCCGGTTCGGCGCCCTCCTGGGCGAATCCTTCCGCATCCTTGAGGAGATCCTGCGGCGGAAGGGCATTGTTACCCGGAAAAAATTTATGGAAGGCCTGGATCAGCTAATGACGGAATTGAGCGCCGAAGCCCGCGGCCATGGGGAAAAACAGCCCGCCCCCTCTCCGGAACCGGAACGGAAGCTGCCGGGCCTGGCTTTTTTGGCCGCCGCGGCGTTGCTTACCGCGGGATGCACCGCGGCCGGCCTGATAACGGATTTGCTCCCCAGGTTTTAAGGGCTTCCCAGGCGGGCGAGGGCCGCGGCGGCTTCCTGGTATTGGGGGTTAAGCTTTATCGCCTGTTCATAGGCTTCAATCGCGGGAACGCGGTCCCCCACGGCTTCCCGGACCGAGCCGAGGCGGTACCACCAGAGGGCGATATTCGGTTCCAGCCGGACCGCGGTGGTATAAGCGATATCCGCAAGGCGGAATTTCCCCGTCAGCCGGTACATTTCGGCGATAAAGAAATAGGCCACCGAAGCCCGTTCCCCCTGGGGCAGGGCATTTACATAACGCTGCATGAACTGCAACGACTGGCCATAGTTGTCCAGGTAGAAATAGGCTTCCCCCATAATCTCGATGATCCGGTAATCGTTGCCGAAAAGCTGCAATCCCCGCTCTCCCCAGGTAATAACCTCGGCGTATTTTTGCTGGCGCCTTAAAGTCCAGGTGAGGGTCGCATAGGAATCCGCGGTGGCGGCATTCCGGGCAATTTCATCCCGGCATATCCGCACCGCCTCGGCGTAAAAAGGCGCGGCCTCCCCGGCCCGGCCCCGGGCTTCCAGGTCCCGGCCGGTACGGTAGTTCCATCCCGCGTCCTGGGAACGGGGCACGGCCGGAGGGTCGGGGGCGGTTTGTGCGAAAAGAGAAAAGGCGCAAAACAAAAAAGCGGCAAAGGGGCCGAAAAACCTTCGGGCGGGCCCGGAATATTTTTTTACCATTCTCCGTATCCGGCGATTACATCCCGGAAAAAGTAAGCGCTGTCCTTTGCGGTACGTTTTTGGGGGCATAGCCCGCATACACGATACCGAACCGTTTGGTATAACCCAGGGCCCATTCAAAGTTATCTAAAAAAGACCAGGCGTAATATCCCTTCAGGTTAAGCCCCGCTTTAACAGGAAAATCTAATTTATGCATAAAGACCATCCTTCAATAAAAAACAAAGCATACTAAGATGATTTTGACGCAATCTAAACTAATAATCAAGGGAATAATCCGCTTAAGCCTGCGCCCCGGGGTTCATAGTTCCAGGGAGACATTAAAGCCAAACACAAAATTATTGGCGAATATGTTGTCGTCCAGGGTTGAAATTTTCCAGCCCCCCCACATATAGGGGGATAGCCTTACCGGCATGGCGGTAAGGGGTATGACCGAGACATCCCCGCCGAAACGGAGGATCAGGGACTGGGTAAGCCGGTACCTGTCTCCGATAAGGTTGCCCTGGGGATGGGCAATATTGCTGCCGTCATAAAAGGCGCCCCGGTACGCCAGGGTGCCGAAAAGGCGGTTAAAATACAGGTGGGAGAAATTGTCCTGAACATTTAGCGAAAAAAATTTAAGCTCCGCCTCTCCGCCCCCCAGCCAGGTCAGGCTTTGGATCCCGCCGGTCGGATATTCCAGGGAGGCCACATTACTGATGGAAGTTACGGTAAAATTAGGGGAGCTGCCGTGCAGGGTCATGCCGTTTTTATCCAGGACGCCGTAGAGGGTAAGCTGCAACGGCAGATAGGGTTCAAAGGCGGCCTTGAGGACCGCTTCGTGCCTAAAAAGGAAGCCGGAAAAGACGAAACGGCTGGTGTAGGCCGCTGACAGCCCCTGGCCGAAATGCTCCCATGAAAAACGGCGCAGGTTGGAAAACTGGAGGCCCGCCAAACCGTTAAAGAAAGAGTCCCGGTAATTCCAGGTATACGCCCCCGCGCCGTTCCGGGGATCCGATGCCGTCAGGGTGAAGCCGGCGCCCGCGGTAAGAATAAACCGGTGCCGCTCATTGCCGATACTCCGGTTTAAGGTTCCGACAAGGGTCCCGTGGGTAGTCCGGTAGTTGTTCTGGGAGTACATATCCACCCGGTCGATAAAGCGGAGGTTCAGGGGGAAGCCGAAACTCAGGTTAATCCACTGGATATCCAGGTTGGCCATGTAAAACCGGGCATCCATATTGGCGGACAGGATAATCCAGTTGATATCGGCGGGATCCGCCATGAAGGAAAAGACGCCTCCCCCGTCAAGGCTGAAAAAATCCCCGGTAGAACGGACATAGGGAATGGGAAACCATAGCCGCAGGGGGTTAAAATATTTAAAGGGCAGGTAGCTCTTGCTTTCCGCGCCGGAAAGGGGCGGAAGCCGGGGCGGCCGGTCCGGTTCCGCGACGGCAAGCTCCTCCTCCTCCCAGGGGATAAGGGACAGGGGGGCCCGGACCCCCGAAAGGCTGCCCATCCCTTCGGGGTACTTCATCAGGGCGTCCCAGGTCGCGAAAGCCCCCCGGTAGTAGATTTCGTCCCGCACCGTAACCGGAAGAAAGACCCCGCCGGAAAAATCTTGCTCCGTAAACACCGCTTCCAGGGGTTCCGGCGGGGTTTCTCCGGCAAGGGCCCTGACATCCACCACCCCCAGTTTATACATCCGGTCGTCATGGTTATACCCGAAAAGGAGATAACCCTCGGATTTATTCAGGGAACGGATGTACCGCCACCGCAGCTCATCATCCTTCAGGGCTGAACCCAGGCGGTATACCCTTTTGGTCTCATAATTGTAGAGATTCAGATGCCGTTTGCCCTGCTTGAGGGCGATAAAGGCGATCCAGGTGTCATTAACGGCCTGGGGATGGGAATAGATCAGCTCCGCGCTGCCCCGCAGGAGAAGCTCCTCCGTTTCGGGGCCGGGTTTGCCGGCACCCTTGCGGAAAACCAGATTGTTGATATGCCCGGAAGAGCTGAGGCCAATCGCCCCGTCCCGGAAATAACTGCCCCCGTAGAGGTCCTGCCAAACCCGGCCTGTTTTCCCCCCTTTGGCAAAATATTCGGTAACTACCGCCTGGGCCCGGGTTTCTACATAACGGTAGGATGAAACTAACAAGTTCTTGCCGTCGCCGGAAGCCGCCAGGGCGTAACCGGAACTGTCTACGCTAACCGGGGTCTCGCTTTTCCCCGAGGCGGGATCGTAGGCGATGACTTTATAGGCCAGACGGTCCAGGGCAAAGACCTTATCCTCCCCGGCGGCGATGCCGGTAATGAGGGATTTGCCCCCCCTGAGGATGCCCCCGCTGTTGTCCTCAATGCCGTCAAGGGCCAAATCCGCCCGGAAATTCTCCCAGGCTTCCAAAAAGGGAATGCCGTATACTTTTTCAAAAAGGTTAAAATAGCCGTTGTTATAAAAAAACAAAGAAAAATGATACCGCCGCCCCATGGCTTGCCACAGTTCGGCGTACTTTTCCATGCCGTAGCTTTGCTGGAGATAGGCGGAAAAAAGCCCGCCGTAATAATAATGGGCCGATTTCGCGGGGGGAAGATCGTATACCCCCGCCGCCTGGAAGGGGGTTAAAAAACGGTCCTCGTAAATCGCCTGGCGCAGCCCTTCCTTTATCAAGGGATCATTGGCCCTGCCGAACCCGTCGAGGCTTTCAAAACTTACCGTTACCCCCTCTACCATAAACAGGGGCGCCGTAAGGGCCGCGGGGTATACCCATCCGCCGAAAACCTTGTGAAGCCCCTTTAAAAAGGATCCCCTGGTGCCCAGGGAAACCGCATGGGTCATTTCATGGGTAAAAAGGCTTTTCAGGGAATTTTCAAAACCCGTCCATTCCGGGGTCATGGGGGTATCGTACAATACGATATGGGGATAGGGGATGGGATTCATATACCCGTTAAATTCTTCCGTGTGGGGGGTAATCATTACCGGGACCCTTTGGTCAAGACTAAGCCCCAAAAGGGCGGAAACCCTTTCATAAACCTCGTCGGCGTATACCGCAAGGCTCCGGGCGGTAAGCTCCGACTCGGCGGGGAAAATAATCTCGAAAAAAGCGGTCTGTATAACCTTGAGCCGGGTAAAGGGCTTAAAGATTTGAGCGCCCAGGGGTTGAAGAAAGCTAAGAAAGAAAAGCAGCAGTAAAAGGGACTGCAGGTTCCTGTTGTTCCTGCCTGATCGATAAGAAGAAACAAACATTTTTTTAAATTAATATAGAACCTTTTCCTGGTCAACCGGGCTCCCGCCTTTACTTTTATCGCCAGATATTGAAGCGTAACAAAAATAACCGGCGGGGCGGGAAAAAATCCCAGGGGGCCACGCTTGCTTTGCACGAGAAGGCTTTGTCGTTGTCCTTGGGGTCCGATGGTGCATTGCTTCGGTCAAGTGTCCCCCTGGGGTTTTTTCCCGCCCAGCCGGCCTTATTGTTCCGTTTAATAGGTGAGACCGTAAAGGCGGGTCCTTTGGGGGGAAGAAATTCCTGGATGAAGGGGGGGAAACGGGCTATCTGCCGCAAGGGGGAGGCAAAGAGACCTGATGCCCGCTATCGGGGGGTCC
>JAITRD010000112.1 GCA_031288575.1 Treponema sp.
ACCTTGTAGTCGTATTTGGCGTTGTGGGCCAGGACGGTAAAATCCGGGTCCGCCAGGAAGGGCAGCAGCAGTTCCCGGACCTTGCCGGGGTCGAGGAAGGGCGCGGGGGAGGGATCCCCCTCGGTTTTGCCCCGGTGGGGGGCCACCGGGACATAAAAGGCTTCCTTGGGCCGGACCGCCAGGGAAATGCCGATGGGCCGGGCGTTCCAGGCGTCCAGGGAATCGGTCTCAAAATCCAGGGCCAGAAAACCCTGTTTCCGGGCCCGGCCCAGGAGGGCCTCCAGTTCGGCAAAATCGAGGATGGTTTTATAGGCCCCCTCCCCCAAAAGGGCCGGGTCCGCGCCGGCCGGCTTTAACGGCTCCGCTGTGTCCGCGCCGGCGGCTTCCGTACCGCCGGCCTCCGGGGCGTCCGCGGCAGAGTCGCCTTTGCCGGAATTTCCCGTCCCGGGGCTGTTCAAACGGACCTGGGGGTCCAGGATCTGGGCGCTCTGGCGTATCCCCTCCCGCAGGAGCACCCGGGCCCCGGCGGAACGGTTGATGTTTTCTATGGAAAGCTCGTCAATATCCTTTACGGGCAGGGGAACCTGATATTCCAGGGTGATAAGCTGCCGGGAAAAATAGGCGCTTTCTTTCCCCTCCGCAAGTTTTTTCCCCATTGAGCCCTCAATGCCGGCGATATTCCGGTATATTTCGTCCAGGGAGCTATAGCGGGTCATGAGGCGGACCGCCGTCTTTTCCCCTATCCCCTTGACCCCGGGCACATTGTCGGAACTGTCCCCGGTAAGGGAGAGGAGATCCAGCATCTTCTCCGGAAGCACCCCCCATTCGGCCTTAACCTCCGCGGGGCTTACCAATTCATAGGATAAGCTGTTCCCCCCGCCCCGGTTGGAACCGGTTCCCCCGGCGTCCATTTTGGCCGGCTTGAGGGGCCGCAGTTCGTAGGTCCCTTGCCCTACCAGTTGGAGCAGGTCCTTATCGGAGGAAAGGATATAACATTGCCGGTTTTCCTCCCGGCATTTCCGGGCCAGGGTGGCAATGATGTCATCCGCCTCATAGCCGTCCACCCGCAGCATGGGGACGCCCAGGGCGTTCAGGGTCTCCTCCACCAGGGGAACCTGGGCATGGAGATCCTCCGGGGCTTTTTGGCGGGTCGCCTTATATTCGGGATACATTTTATGGCGGAAGGTGGGGCCCCGGGAATCAAAAACCGCCGCCAAACGGCGGGGCTTTTGGGGTTTTTTCAGGAATCCCCCCTCCCGGTCCGCTCCGGGGGCCCCCTCGTCCAAAAGGGAGATCAGTGCCCGGGCAAAACCAAAAAGGGCCGAAACGTTCCGCCCCAGGGAATTCCGCAGAGGCCGGGAGAGGAAGGCAAAATAGGAACGGTAAATAAGCCCGTAGGCGTCTATAAGATAGAGGGGGGCCGGGGAATCGGTACTCATCCCTGGATGTCTATAAGTGACGCCGTGCCGGATTCGGCATATATTGAAGACCGGCGGGCAAAGGGGTTTTCCCGGAGCGCCTTAATTTCGGAACGCAGCTCGCTCATCTGGTTTAAGAGCAGCTTTTTATTTCGTTCAGACCGGATGACCGCTTCATTTTTAAGACTTTCCAGGGCGGATTTGATGCCGGGCACCTCGGCGCTTTCCGGGGAACTCCCCGGTTTTGCCGGAAATACCGCCCGGTACATATTTTCCAGGGGGGTAATAACCTTTTGGATGGAAAAAATATCCGCCACGATCTTCTCTTCCAGCTCAATGTGGGAGATCAAAGCTTCCGTATCGCGCCGCTCGATAACATCCTTCTGCTTATCCAAAACTTCAAGATAAGCCTGAAACCGGTCCCGCTGGCCCAGCAATAATTCCCGGAAACGCCGGAGGATAGCCACCCGTTCGCGCAATTCCTCGGGGGAAAATTCTTCCTGGGCGGAAGGGGGGAGCTTTCCGGGAAAACCGGAGGCCAAATCCGCTCCGGCCGTCCCTTTTTTTGTCAGTGCCGCCATGATTTTCCTTAGCCGGCGATATTAATCCCCGTAGGGGGATTCAGCCGGCTTTCGGTGGAGGTTTTTGCCACGATTTCGTTCCAAGAACTTCGCAACTCGTTCAGCATATTCCGGACAATGGTAACCCGCCGTATGTCCTGCTTGACATTGGCTTCCAACAATTCCTGATTAAACCAGGTGTACAGGGAAAAAAGATTTTTTGCGATATCCCCCCCCTGCTCAAAATCCAGGGATACCATTAACTCGGCAATAATTTCCTGAGTTTTTAAAATTGACTTGCTTATCTGTTCGATTTTTCCGGGATCCCTTTTTCCCGCCATGTTCATCCCCAGAAGTTCCAGTCCCCTGTCCAGGTGTTTTACCGCTTCATCATAAAGCATGACAATAAGCTGCCCCGGACTTGCCGTCTTAATCCTTGTTTCCCGATATGCGGATAACGCATTCGTATATGCCAAAATAGCCCCCTCCGTAAATGCCGCAAAATAGTCTGCCTACAGGTACTTTCTTGTTATCGGCATAATTGCTCTAAAATAAAGAGATTTGAGCTTATTTTAAACTCGGTTACCGTCAGCCTCCGGTTGCAAAGCTCCGGTTGCGAACCTTCGGTTCGGTGAAACAAGCCCGTCGAAAGGCCGGCTCGCGCCCTGCCCCGGGGAGGCTCATTTTGGCTTGCAAAGTATTTCGTGGATCCGGTTTTCCAGGACGGCGCTCGCGTGGGCGGGGGTTAATATCACCGCCGTATCCGCGCCCTTGCCGGAACCGCCTATGCCGATAACCGGTTTGCCGTAGGGGATAAGCCCCCCGTCCAGGGCCATGATTGCGATTTCCACACAGACCTTGGTGCCCTGTCCAAACATCCGCAGGGTATGGGCAATAATCTCCAGGGGATACACGCCCTGAAATTTGCGGCTCAATCCCCGTTCAGCGCCGCTTAAGGCATGGCTGGCGGTATAGACCTTTACTCCCCGGGCTTCCAGGTTCTGCCGGTCTTTTTCGCTTAATTCATTGAGCCCCTTTTCCCGGAAGCCGTAAACGTGGGTAACGCATACTAATTGGCCCCGGTATCCCGCCCTTTCCGCTTCTTCGGCGAGGGCCGCCGCGGTTTCCCCTGAATTGGAAGCCGCCAGGATATGGGATATGTTCCGCTCCTTCCCTTCCCGTACCGCGATGCGGATTGTTTCCCCGGTATTGCCGGGCCCTTCCGTGTCAAAATACATAGGAACCTCCTCTTCCGGTTTGCTTTTTGCCGGTAATTATACAAAAGGATCGGGGAAACATCAACGAGCCCGAAATTTCGGCCTAAAAGGCCAATTCCGCGGAGCCTATGGGCCGGATCCTCAGTTCCGTAAGCGCCCCGGGGCCAAAGGTCCCTTCCATAAGCGCCCGGTAAGGGGCAAGCTGTTCCAGGGGGATATAGGCCTGGATGGTGCCGGCAAAACCGCCGCCGTGGACCCGGCAGGCCCCCGGGGGCTTGCCGCCAGGGGCGGTTTGTCTTTTTTTGAGAAAATCCCGGCTTAAGGCCAGGGCCAAACTTATCCCCTGGTCCCGGGCCTTTTGGGGGGAATAGACATTCTGCAGGAGTTCCCAGGAAGAATGGCCCGACTCGTTAACCAGTTCCAGGTAGTCCTTCATGGCCTGTTCCTTCTCCTTTGCCGGGGAGGTTTCCATGATTTTGAGGGCCCTTTCCATGGCCTCCACCCGGCGGTTCTCCTCAAAAAAGTGGAGGCTCCGCAGGACCGCCCTGTCCCCCAGGGCTTGCCGCAGTTCCCCTATCCGGGACAGAAGCTCCTCCCGGCTTGTTTCCCGCAGGACCTGCCTGCCGAAAAACCGGGCAACGGCATGCATCTCGGCGGGTATTGCGGCATAATCCGGGGTAAGATCCGCGTGGCTCCCCCGGGTATCCACCACGCAGAGGGAATAGCCCAGGCCGGCGGGATCAAAAGGAAGTTCCTTGACGAGGGGGCGGGCGGCATCGGCAAAGTCAATGGACACCGCACCCCCCGAGGCGCAGGCGGTTTGATCCATTAATCCTGAGGGCTTGCCAAAATAGTTGTTCTCCGCCCTTTGGCCGATCCGGGCTATTTCCAGGGCGGAACATTTCCCCCCGCCATAGAGGCCGTCGAAGATCCTCCCGAAAAGAACCTCCACCGCCGCGGAAGAGGACAATCCCGACCCGGAAAGCACCGTGGAATCGGCGTTGGCGGTAAAGCCCCCGGGCTCGACCCCCCGGGCGGCGAATTCCGCGGCGATGCCCCGGACCAGGGCTTCGGTGGTGCCCCTTTCCTCTTGCCGGGGGGATAGCCCGGCGGCAAGATCCACCGTCACATCGGGGTAGCCTGTGGAACGGAAAATAACGGTTTTATCCCTCCGGGGGGCAGCAACCGCTGCCGAATCAAGCTGGATGGAAGCGGCCAGAACCTTGCCCCGGTTATGGTCGGTATGGTTCCCCCCCAGCTCGGTACGGCCCGCGGCGGTGAAAACCCGGAATTCCCCGGCCGATACCCCCGGGGCGAGCCCCAGGGATGGGTCCGGCGGGGTTTCGCCGGGTTTTCCCCGGGGCGGTTTTTCCGGCCAGTGGAGCATTCCCCGGACCAAAGCGGCATAACGGCAACGGGCCGCCTCAACCTCGGCGGAACCGTACAGGGAAGCCAGGAGCCTTTTCCCCTCATCAGAGTCCAATTTGTCCAATAATACTTGAGCGTCCATCCCGCAACCTCATAAAAAAAGATAACCCTCCTGCCGGAGTGCCGGCTAAGGCAAGCCAGGTTTTGAACGAAGCCTGTTTTTTAATTATATTAGTCCCGGAGATATTATGAAATCCCCATTGAATAAGCTTTCCAAAAGATGGATATTATTATTAAGGAGTTTTGAGTGAGTGATTTTGAGCCCGGCGGGCCTCAAAAGGATAAAAGAAAACCTAAAAACAACGGTCCCCAGTTCCCCTTCGGCGGGCCAAAACTCCCGGATTTTAAACCCTTCGGCGGCTGGAAATTTTCCATCGTTTATATCCTTATTTTGATAATCGGGATGAGCCTTTTTAACTATGTTTTTCTTAACCGGGTAAACCCGACCGTTGATTTTTCTGAATTTAAAACAAAAATCGCCTCCGGTGAAATTAAGCGGGTGGAATTAAGCGATTCCTATTTTACCGGCTATACCACCCCAAGGCGGGAAATAGCCCCGCGGCCCTCTGTCCGGGCCCCCTATATGTCTGTCCCCGAAGCGGTCTACCGGACGGTGCCCATCAACGACCCGGAGATCATTAAGCTCATGGACGAAAAAAACGTCGCCTATTACGCGGTTTCCCGGGAAGGAAGCACGGTGCTGAATATCATCTTTAGCTGGGTCCTTCCCATCGCCTTTTTTGTCTTTATCTGGCGTTTTCTTATGAAACGTTTGGGCAATATGGGGGGGAATGTTCTTTCCGTAGGCCAGAACCGGGCGGTGATTGTGGCTGAAGGGGACATTGTAACCCGTTTTGTTGACGTGGCCGGGGTGGATGAGGCCAAGGATGAACTGGTTGAGGTGGTGGATTTCCTGAAAAATCCCAAAAAGTATACCGACATCGGGGGAAAAATCCCCAAGGGGGTACTCCTGGTGGGGCCTCCGGGCACGGGAAAAACCCTCCTGGCCCGGGCGGTGGCCGGAGAGGCCCGGGTGCCCTTTTTCCGCATGAGCGGCGCCGATTTTGTGGAAATGTTTGTCGGGGTAGGGGCCGCCCGGGTGCGGGACCTCTTTAAACAGGCCCGGGACAAGGCCCCCTGCATTATCTTTATTGACGAGCTGGACGCCATTGGCAAAAGCCGGATCAACAATATCGCCGGGGGCAACGACGAGCGGGAACAGACCCTGAACCAGCTTCTGGTCGAGATGGACGGTTTTGACGCCACCAGCGGCCTTATCATCCTGGCCGCTACCAACCGGCCGGATGTGCTGGACCCGGCCCTCCTCCGTCCCGGCCGTTTTGACCGGCAGGTTTTGGTGGACCGGCCCGACCTCAAGGGCCGGGAGGAGATACTCCGGATCCATTCCAAGGCGGTGAAGCTGGGAAATGTGGACCTGGGGGCGGTGGCCCGGGGGACCTCCGGTTTTGTGGGGGCGGATCTGGCCAATATTGTCAACGAGGCGGCCCTTCTCGCGGTCCGGGGAGGCCGGCAGCAGGTGTCCCAGAAGGACTTTGAGGAGGCCATTGAAAAAACCGTGGCGGGCCTCCAAAAAAAGAACCGCATCATTTCCGGCGAGGAACGGCGGATCGTAGCTTTTCACGAAACCGGCCATGCCCTGGTGGCCGCCTTTACCCCCGGTTCCGACCCTGTGCAGAAAATATCCATTATACCCCGGGGTTTCGGCGCCCTGGGATATACCCTCCAGATGCCCATAGAGGACCGCTACCTCATGACCGAAGAGGAACTATTGGGGAAAATCGACGTGCTTATGGGCGGCCGGGCCGCGGAGGAGCTTGTTTTCGGGAAGATTTCTACCGGCGCCGCCAATGACCTGACCAAAGCTACGGATATAGCCCGCCGGATGATCACCGATTACGGCATGAGCAGCCGCTTTAAAAACGTGGCCCTTACCCAGCGGGGGAACAGCATGATGGGCATCCATAACCAGGAACCTATTTTGCACCGGGAATATTCCGAAGCTACCCAGCAGTACATTGACGAGGAAATTGCCCATATAGTGGAAAAAGAATACGCCCTGGTAAAGAACCTGCTGGGCCGGAATCTGGAACTTTTAGGCCGGATAGCCTCCCTGCTTTTGGAAAAAGAATCCCTGGACGAAGGGGAGTTTAAGTCTCAAATTGGGGACGCGCTTGTTAAGGATACGTCCGTCTCCCTTTCTCACGGTTAAATACGCTTCCGCCGGGAAATGCGGACCAAAGGCTCATTTTAGGTAATCTCGTCCTGGTCTTGGAGGTAACGGTTTTTGAGTTCGCCCACCATTTTTTGAAGGGCGTCGGAAAAATCATCCAGGTAAACCGTAAAAAAATTATCCGCCGGCTCATTCGATTTATATTCAGGAAGAAAAAACTGATAAGCGTCTACCCCTAATGTGTCGCAGAGCTTTTCCAGCGTTTTCGGGGAGATCCATTTTTTACCGTTTTCAATATCGTTAATAAAATTATGGGCCAAACCGCTCCGGCTCGATAAATTTAACTGGGAAATATTCTGTAATAGCCGAATTCGCCTGAGGTTTTTTCCCAATAACAGGCGAATCTTCTCTCCGGTTAAGCTTTCTTCCATAAAATCATTGATCCTGAACCGCAGTGGGCCGCGAGAGCCCCCGTTATGCCCCTTAATTGAAAGGCGAGGCCCATACCCCAGGAAACTCCGGTTCACCGGGCCTTCGGCCCGCCCCGGCCCCTGAGCATCTTTATTATCCTAAGTATTGGGGAACACAACAAATAACCGGCAGCGTAAATTCTGTCGCTTATAGATTGATTTGAGAGCCGGGTTTGCCGGGCCTTTGGTCGGCCCTTGCCGCGCGGAGGCTTGCCGGGAAAGGGGCGGAAAATGAAGCGGGAAAAAAATACAAGGAAGGTATGGAAAATCCCTTAACGAAGATTCGATAAAGACATGCCGCTCAGGATTATTATCTCCGGCCGGTATTCAAAATGCATGGTATCATAAAAAAGCCATTTGCCGCCCCAGATAAAGCCGTAGGCCTCAAAGGCCTTAATCACCGCGTCCGGCGGATGGAACCGTTTTTCGTAGGGAATTGTCCACCATTCGGCATTGCTCCGGGCGGTCCAGAGCCAATAGGTTTCCCGGCCGCCGGTGGAAGCGGGCAAAAGGTCGATGGCGGCGCCGTAGGCATGGAAGCTCCTGCTCTGGGTATCGGCAATGCTCCGCCAGTTCCAACTGTCAAGGGTACTCAGGCTGTTGATCCATTGCCGGACCGCCGGATTGGTTTTTGCTTCCGTTAATATCCGTTCTTCTACCAGGGCAAGTTCTTCCATGATTGAATAATGAACCATCACTGAACGGCCGAAAAGCCGGATGGTTTTTACCCGATCGTAGGCCTCCTCTTTGGTAGAGGCCCGCCAAAGGGCGTCATAAAAATGGTGGGACCGTTTAGGCGGATGGGCCTGCCTTCGTTCCGTGAAATTCCGGTAGCGGTCGGCGTCTTCGGGTTCCGGGGCTTTCCAGGGGGGCAATTCGGCGGGATAGGAATAAAAGGGCTGGGGATCATATTCCTCCGCCCGGGCCAGCAGATCCTCCGGGAGCAGCCTGCCGCCGGCGTAATAATAAAATACCCCCCGGACAGGTATTGCCCAGTCCCCGTTCCGGTATTCCGCCGACCCGGCCCGGTCGGGATAGGCGGCGGCCAGGGCTTTCATGACCGCCTCCTCCCGGCTCGGCAGTTCCGGATTTGCCGCAGGGGGAACCTGGGCTTGTTCCGCCTGGATCGCCTCCGCCAAAGGCTCAAGCCCGTCGGAAAAGGCGGGAGCCGGTTCGGCATGGGAGGGGCGTAGTTTTTGGTTATTCCCCATCCCAAAAGCGCCGGAGGGGGCAATAAAAAGGAAAACTCCCGGGAGAATAATTACCCCTTGCAGGAACCGGTAAATTTTATGGTAAAACACAGGCTGCTTATCCTTTGGCTAAAAAGCTTCCCCATCATACCACAAAAGGGTGATATGTAAAACGCCCCCGCCGGCCTATTCGGTATCCTGGGCCAGGCAGAGCTGGTAGTAGTGCCCCTTCATCGCCATAAGTTCCTCATGGGTGCCGATTTCCAGAATCTGGCCGTCGTCGATAAACATGATCCGGGTACAATCCCGGATGGTGGAAAGCCGGTGGGCAATGATAAAACTCGTGCGGCCCTTCATCAGGGTATGAATGCCCTCCTGGACCAGTTGCTCCGTGCCGGTGTCAATATTGCTGGTAGCTTCGTCCAGGATCAGGATCCGCGGGTTGCTGATAAGGGTCCGGGTAAAGGCCAGAAGCTGGCGCTCCCCCTGGGATATGCCGCCCCCCCGTTCGGTGATGGGGGTGTCGTAACCCTGGGGCAGTTTCTCGATAAAGGCATTGGCCCCGATAAGTTCCGCGGCGGCCCGGATCTCCCCGTCGGTGGCGTCCAGTTTACCGTAGCGGATATTGTCGGCAATGGTGCCGGTAAAGAGGAAGCTGTCCTGGAGCATGATCCCCATTTGGCTCCGCAGGGACCGGAGGGTTACCCTCATAATATCCTGACCGTCGATCAGCACCTGCCCTTCGTCGATGTTGTAAAACCGGGAGAGGAGGTTCACAATGGTCGTTTTCCCCGCGCCGGTAGGCCCGACAATGGCAATGCTTTCCCCGGGATGGCCGTCAAAATTAACATTTCTTAGCACCTTCCGCACCCCGTCGTAGCTGAAGCTCACGTTTTTGAATTCCACGTGCCCCCGGACAAAGGGGAACTCCACCGCCCCCTCGGCATCGGTAATTTTTACCGGTTCGGCGATGGTGTCAAAAATTCGATCCAGATAGGACATGGCGGTGATGAAGGTGTTGTAAATATTCGCCAGATTGATGATGGGCTGCCAGAAACGGAAGGTGTAGTTTCCCATAGCCAGGAGCATGCCGAAACTGGCCATGGGGTTCATCCAATAGACCCCCATAATGTATACAACGGAGAATACGATCTGGCTGATGGTTTCGGTGGAGAACCAGGTGGTGTTGGAAATATACTGGGCCCGCATCCATTCCCGGTTCCGATCCCGGGTCAGGTTGTCCATGATGCCGATATTCATTTCCTGCCGGTCAAAAGCCTGGGTAACCCTGACCCCGTCAATAGATTCCTGAACATAGGCGTTGAGATTGGAATTTTTGTTGGAAACCCGCTGCCAGGCCCGCCTTTGATGGTTCTTGATGGTCCAGATAAAGAGGGCCAGCACCGGCAGCCCCATGATAGTTACCGTTGCCAGCCGGGGGCTGACCCGGAACATAAAAAAAATGATAAAAACGATATTTAACACTTCGATTACAAAGTTGATAATCCCGTTAGAAAGGGCGTCGGAAACGCTGTTTACATAGGGAACCACCCGGACAAAGATTTTCCCGTGGGGCCGGCTGTCGTAAAAGGAGAAGGGCAGTTTCTGGAGATGTTTAAAAAGGTCCAGCCTTATGTCATGGATGATCCCCGCCCCTGCCCGGGCTACAAGGATATTGCGGATGGCCCCCATGCCGATGCTGATGATGATGGCCCCCGTAAGAAAGGCCGCCATGGTAAAAAGAAGCTTATAATCCTTGTTCGGGACCGCTTCGTCTATGGCCCGCTGGATAAAGAGGGGCCCCGAAAGGCCCACCAGGTTGCCCAGGACGCTCAGGCTCAAGGCCAAAACCAGGTGTTTTTGCACCCCCGCAATATAACGGACGCAGCGCCGGATATTGAAAAGGCTAACCTTCTCGTCCAAATATTCGTCTTCATCGTAACGGTTGCGTTTCTGGGCGGTCTTTTGCTCAACTACTTTTTTTCTCGCCATTTTAGTTATCCTTCCTTCCGGTTTCGGCAATGTCCGCCGTCCCGGATTTTCTGGTCATGTTGTACTGGAGGGTCCATATATAATAATAGAAACCCCGCCGCGCCAGCAGCTCTTCATGGGTTCCCCGTTCTATGATGCGGCCCTTGTCCATAACCAATATGAGATTTGCCCCCCTAAAGGATGATATCCGCTGGGCGATGATGATCTTGGTGCAGGGAAAGTCCAGGTTCCGCAATTGGTTCTGGATATACTGTTCGGTTTCACTGTCCACCGCCGAGGTGGTATCGTCCAGGATGAGGATCGCCGGGGTAATGGCCAGGGCCCGGGCCAGGGCGATACGCTGCCGCTGGCCGCCGGAGAGCCCCACCCCCCGTTCCCCTACCAGGGTATCGTAGCCGCTTTCCATTTCCCGGATAAAACTGTCCGCGTCGGCCTGGACCGCCCTTGTTTGAATGACCCCTTCCTCCAGGGAAGGCCGCCCGTAGGCGATGTTGCCCCGCACCGAATCGGAGAAAAGGAAAACATCCTGCATGGCAAGGCCGACATTACGGCGCAGGGAGGAAAGGGTGTATTTTTGCACATTCACCCCGTCTAAAAGTATCTCCCCCGCGACGGGCTCGTAGAAATGGTTGATGAGATTGATGAGGGAGGTTTTGCCCGATCCGGTAGTGCCCAGGATGCCGAGGGTTTCCCCGGGATTTATCTTAAAATTGATATCCTCCAGGATGGAATATTCCCCGATGGAGAAATTTACCCCCCGGAATTCAAGGCCCCCCGCGGGCCGATCCGTAAACGCGACTGCGTCCGGGGCATCGGAGATGCCCTTTGGGGCTTCCAGCACTTCCCGGATCATCGCCCCGGTGGCGTTGTAACGTTCCAGGTCCGCCAGGATGACCGCCAGCATCCGCAGGGGGCCCGCCAGGGCCCAGGTAAGGGAAGAAAACGCCAGGTACTGGCCGCCGGTCATCTCCCCTTTGATGAGGAACATCCCCCCCACTACCAGGGTGATGATGATGAGGGTCTGGCTCAAAGCCTCCAAGAGGGGCTGATATTTGGCGGCGATCAGGGCATTTCCGCAGCTTGTATCCCGGAAATCGGCGTTATGCTGTTCAAACTTGCTTATTTCAAAATCTTCCCGGGCAAAGGCCTTTACCACCCGGTTGCCGTCTATATTTTCGGTCACCACCGTTCCCAAACTGGTCAGCTTCTGGCGGAGCAGGACGAACCGGGGCCGGATGCGTTTCATAAACCGCCTGGAGAGCAGAAGAATGAGGGGCGTAATCGCCGTAAGGCAGAGGGCCAGCTTCCAGTTGACAAAAAGGAGAAAGGTAAAGGCAAAGGTAAAGAGGACCACCGAGTCCACAAACTGAAAGGTAATCCAGGACACGGTATGCCGCAGGCGGTCCAGGTCTTGGGTCAGCCTGGTCATCAGATTCCCCGTGGGAAAGGTTCCCAGGAAACGGTAATCCTGGCTTTGTACCGTCTCGTACATATCCCGGCGCACCTGGGTCATTGCCAGATTGCTTTGATGCTCCAGGAGCATGTGCATGACATAGCGGAGGCCCATGCGGCTTACTTGCACAATAAACATGATCAGCAGGATGCCGAGCAGGGGCTCGGTGTTCTTGGGGGTAATCACCTCGTCAATAAGCCTTTCGGAAAGCATCGGGTTGATGATGATCATTGCCGATGTTAACGCGGACAAGAAAATCGCGGCCGCCAAACAGCCGCGCCTTCCCTTCAAATAATTCCAAAGCCATCTTATTTGAGACATAAACAGACCTTCTTTGTAAAAGATTTAAATAAATCGCTAAAAATTTTAATTGCCCTTTTTGTTACCTTGATTAATAATGGGACTTTTCAAGATCCGGAAGGGTTTTGAAAAAGCCCCTGAAACCTCAATTATTCTTTTTCATAGAAATTTCTCCCCCCAATAAGTCCTGAGCCAAAATTCCAATACTGATATAAAAGAACGGATATAAAACTTGGAGAAGGCAGCGGCGGGGATAAAAAATCAAAGAAGAAATCCCGGAGCATTTTAAGCAAATGCTGCCGTTTTTCTTCGCAATTTTCGCCATAAAAAAAACTTGATCGTCCTTGGTGGAAGTGTATTTTAACATTATACAAGAAAAAAAAGTTAAGAGCAATACGGGGCAGGTAACAAAAATGACTGGCTGGGAGGGTAAAATCCCCATGGGGGACACTTGACCGAAGCTTTGCACCATCTAACCCTCAAGCACAACGACAAAACCTCCTCGTGCAAAGCAAGCGTGCCCCCCATGGGGATTTTACCCTTCCAGCCAGTCATTTTTGTTACCTGCCCCGTATTGCTCTTAACTTTTTTTTCTTGTATA
>JAITRD010000133.1 GCA_031288575.1 Treponema sp.
ACCCGGATATTAAGGTTTCCCCCGAATATTCCGGCATGGATGGCTATTTTGATAAACTCAACGTCCAGATTGCCGGCGGTTCTGCCCCGGATGTCATCCAATACGGCGGCGACTATGTGGAGTATGTCAAGATGGACGCCTTTCTGGAATTAGACAAATACCTGGGTAATCAACTTGATCTATCCCAGTTCGAGTCGGACATGATCGATTCGGGCCGGTACTACGGAAACCTCTACGGCGTCTGTTTGGGTACCAATATGCCAAGCCTGGTTTATAATAAATCCATCCTTGAGCGGGCGGGAATCCCCCTGCCGAATCAGATCATGACCTGGGACCAGCTTGCCGCCTATTGCCGGAGCATTGCCCCTAAACTGCCGGCAGGGGTTTATCCCATGACGGATAACAGTTCCAATCAGACCATTTACCTGAGCTATTTTATGCGGCAAAGCGGAACCCCCATTTACCGTAATGAGGCAACCCAGGCTACCGCGGCGGCGCTGCAAAAATGGATCGAACTGTGGGAAGGATTCCGGGCGGAAAAACTCATCCCCGATGCGGAAACCAGCGCCTCCTATCCCGAAACCGGGGTGGATAATTCGATACTGGTCGCGGGACGGGCGGTTATCGGATTTCTTTGGTCAAACCAACTGGTAGCCTACCAGGGGGCCATGCAGGATGAATTGGGGATGCTCCAGCTTCCCGATATTGAGAAAAAACAGAATTGGGTTAACCCGAGCCAGGCTATGTGTGTGTATAAAAGGTCGCCCAACCCTGAAGCGGCGGTTAGCTTTATCAATTTTTTTGTAAACGATGTTGAAGCCGGCAAGATCCTGGGAACCGACAGGGGCACCCCCTGTTCAAGTAAGGTTCGGGATGGGTATATGCCCTTGGCCACCCCGGTTGATCAAAGGATATTTGAATACTATTCCGTTGCCACCAAATACACCTCTTCCCGGGACTTAAACCTTCCCAATGATCAGGAATTTATCAGTACCTTTAAACTTATCGCCCAGCGGGTTGCCTTTGGCCAGATTAACGCCCAGGAAGGCGGAAAACAGGCCTACGATCTTATTCAGCGGATGCTGGCAAAATAATGCCGGTAAAACAGTCGGAAGGAGCCCGGGCCGGCCGGCCCAGGCCCTTTTTTAAGGTTCCCCCTAACCCTGAAAAGTAAAAAATCTTGTCCGGTCCGCGTCCGCAGGGCTCCTGCATTTACTTTTACCTTAAGCGCCAAAGGCAAACCTGGCGATAGCAGAGCCGGAAAACGAAAAAACACAACGGCGGTTATGATTATTAAGGTTCTCACTACCCCTCCCCCTTGCGGCAGATAGCCCGTTTTCCCCCCCATCCGGAAATCTCTTCCCCTCAAAAGGGCCTGCCTTTACCGCCTCAACCTCCCTCAACGGAACAATAAGGCCGTCTGGGTGAGCAAAATTCCCCAGGGGGTCACTTGACCGAAGCTTTGCGCCATCCGACCCTCAAGGGCAACGAAAAAGCTTACTAGCGCAAAGCAAGCGTGCCCCCCATGGGAATTTTGCTCACCCAGACAGTCATTTTGTTACGGTTTAGCAGCGGGTTATAAAAGTAAATGCAAGAGCCCTGTCGTCCGCCTTGAAGGAATCTCATTGTTTGGATTATAGTATTATTATGATTGACCGGGTACTTATTGATTCTTTGGCCCTTAAATCCCGGGAGTTCGCTTCCCGGTGGAAAAATTTAATCCGCAAGGCTCCCCAGCTAAAATACTACAACGCCATGGACGATGCTACCCTCATAGAAGCGGACGCTCCCTTTTATCCCCTCCTGGCCCGCACCCTGGACCGGGGGCTTGACCGGGCGGTGGTGGGAGGTTTTTTCGTAAAGCTGGGAAAGGAACGGATGAAGGCGGATGTCCCCGTTTCGGAGGTAATCTACGCGGTGAGCCTGGCGGAACAGGTCGTCCTGGAATACCTCATAAACGATTTTGCCCCGGAAAACAGTGTCAGGATGTACCAGACCATGGGGGTGGTCACCAAGGTGGCCGAATTTTTCCTTCTGGGGTGCTTTTATCTAACCAAGGGCTTTCTGGAAGAAACCTATACCCGCATGAACCGGAACGACGCGGTTTCGGAGGAACTGTTAAAACGGTATTTTAGGGATGATTTTTTCTTTAAAAAAACGGAATAAATCGTCCGGAGGGGTGGAGTATGGATATCGGCGAACATCTTAGCGAATCGTTGGAATATAAAACCCTTCCCCTGCCTTTTTTAAACTCCGAAACGGTTCAGCTTTTCGGGATGGAAATAAAGGCGGGGCTCTCCGAAACGGTGATCGTTTCCTGGCTGGTCATGGCCATTTTAATTATAACCGCCTTTTTTTTAACCCGCAATTTAAAGGAAGTCCCCCGGGGCCCCCAGGCCGTCCTGGAGGGGCTGATCGAATTCCTCAATAATTTTTCCAAGGAACATTTCGGCCGCCGGGCCCGCATATTCGGCCCCTATATCGGCACGGTTTTTCTGTTTTTATTTTTGGCGAATATTATTCCGGTCATTTCCCCCATCGCCGTTTTTGGCCGGGAGCCGCCCTTTACCATCAAGCCCCCGACCCGGGACATCAACCTCACCGCCGCCCTGGCTATCCTCTCCATTGCGATCGTCTTTATAAGCGGCCTCCGGGCCCGGGGCTTCGGGGGGTGGTGCAAAAACCTCCTCCATCCTGTTCCGGTGATGCTTCCCTTTAACCTGCTGGAATACATCATCCGGCCCACCTCCATGTGCCTCCGGCTTTTCGGCAATATCCTGGGGGGATTTATCATTATGCAGTTATTGGAAGCGGTGGCCCCCGTCGGCGTCCCGCCGGTTTTATCGATCTACTTTGATTTATTGGACGGCCTTATACAGGCCCTGGTTTTTACGTTCCTCACCACCCTTTTTGTCGCTGAGGCGGTTGAAGTACCCGGTGAAGCATCATAAGAATTTGCCCTTCGGGGTTTTAGGGCCTGTACAGCCGGGCACCTTATTTTCCCCGGAGTTTTTATAGAAATTATCTAAAAGGAGTATCCTATGGAGTACCTTATCGGAGCGGGAATTGCGGTTTTGGCCGGGCTGGGCGCGGGAATCGGGATTGGGATTGCCACCGGCAAAAGCGCCGAGGCCATTTCGCGGCAGCCGGAAGCGTCGGGAAAAATTCAGACCGTGTTTTTTCTGGGCATAGCCCTGGCCGAAGCCACCGCTATCTACGGTTTTGTGGTTGCCATCCTCCTGATTTTAAAATAGCGGGTTCCTGTTATGCTTGATTTTTCCATTACCTTCTTTTTTACCTTTATCAATATCGGTATCCTGTTTTTTATTTTGCGGGCCATCCTTTTTAAACCCCTTACCAAATTCATGGAGGCCCGGGCCAAAAAAATACAAGCTTCCATTGAACAGGCGGACAGGGATAAAAATCAGGCGAGGCTGATACGGCAGCAATACGAAGATCAGCTTAAAAACGCGCAAAACGAGGCGGAAACCGTCATCAATGCCGCCCGGGAAACGGCCCGGGAGGAAGCGGCCCGGATAATCGCCCAGGGGAAACAGGCCGCGGAGGCCCTGCTCCTAAACGCCCGCAAACAGAGCGAGGCGGAACAGCGGGCCGCCCTGGCCCTGTTTAAGGCGGAGGCCGCCGCCCTGGTGGTGGCCGCTTCGGGCCGCCTCCTGCGGCGGGAATTAACCGGGGAAGACAGCCTCAGGCTGGCCCAAGAGCTTCTGCGGGAAGTAGGGAAATAACCGGATGTTTACCGCGGAACGCTGGGCGGCGGCTTTTATTAACACCCTGGAGGATGGAATTGCCGGGGGCCCTCCGGATAAGCCCGGAAGGCCCTCCGGCGAGGATATCAGGGACCGGGGGCTGGCGGCCCTAAAAGCCCTGACCGGCCCGGCGGGGCTTATTCCCGGGGAAAAAAGCGGCAGCGCCGTGAGGAAGCAGCTGGACCGGATGATCCAACGGGCCTTCGCCCAATGCGGTCTCGCCGGGAAGGAATGGGAAACCGCCCGGTGTTTCCTCCTGCTCACGGTACAAAGGGATGCCTTTCAGCATATAAATCTTATTATACGGGAAATTGAAAAGTTACTAGATAAAAAAAAGAAGATCCTTAGGGTTGTTGTGGAATCGGCCTTTCCTATGGGTGACGGTTTTTGGGAGCAATTCAAAGAACCCCTTAAACAAAAAACCGGCGCCGTTGATATACGCTTTATTGTCCGGACGGCGCCGGAACTGTTAAGCGGATGCAGGCTTCAAATCGGCAACGAATCCTTTGACGGCAGCCTACAGGGACGGCTGCAAAAAATGGCGAGGGATCTAGCCCTTCCCCCAGGAGGTTGTTAATGGCAGATTTCGGGGATCTCACCAAGGTCTTGGAAGAACAGATAAAACAGTGGGAAGGCAAAATAAGCTCGGATTCCGCGGGTTTTGTGGTTCAGGTGGGGGATTCGGTAGCCACCCTTTACGGGCTGGAAAAGGCCGTATACGGGGAACTGGTGGAATTTGCCTCCGGCGCCTCCGGGATAGTCCTTAACCTGGAAGAAAAGGGCGTGGGCTGCGTGCTCCTTTCCGGGGAATCCCTGGTACGGGACGGCGAGGAAGCCCGGGGCACCGGAAAGGTGGTGTCGGTTCCCGCGGGGCAGTCCCTCCTGGGCCGGGTGGTGAATCCCCTGGGGGAACCCGTTGACGGCAGGGGCCCCCTGGAAGCTGAGGAGTACCTTCCCGTGGAATCCCCCGCCGCGCCGGTCATTGACCGGGGTTCGGTGGACGAGCCCTTACAAACCGGCATCCTCTCGGTGGACGCCATGATCCCCATAGGCCGGGGGCAGCGGGAACTTATCATCGGGGACCGGCAAACCGGCAAAACCGCCCTGGCCGTTGACGCTATCATTAACCAGAAGGGCAAGGACGTTTATTGCGTTTATTGCGCCATAGGGCAAAAGTCTTCTTCGGTGGCGGCGATCATACAAAACCTGGAAAAACATTCGGCCATGGAGTATACCGTTGTGGTCCTGGCCTCCGCTTCGGACTCGGCGGCTTTCCAGTACCTGGCCCCCTATTCGGCGGTAGCCATGGCGGAACATTTCATGCTTAAGGGCAAGGATGTGCTCATCATTTACGACGATCTTTCCAAGCACGCCGTGGCCTACCGGACCATCAGCCTCCTCCTCCGCAGGCCCCCCGGCCGGGAGGCCTTCCCCGGAGACGTGTTTTACCTCCATTCCCGGCTCCTGGAACGGGCCGCCAAGCTTTCCCCCGCCCGGGGGAGCGGCTCCATCACCGCCCTGCCCATCGTGGAGACCCAGGCCGGGGATATCTCCTCCTATATCCCTACCAATGTCATCTCCATCACCGACGGCCAAATTTTCCTGGACTCGGAACTCTTCAACTCCGGTTTCAGGCCCGCCATTGACGTGGGCCTCTCGGTGAGCCGGGTAGGCGGCTCCGCCCAGTCCAAGGCCATCCGCAGGGTTTCGGGGCGGCTCCGGCTGGATCTGGCCCAATACCGGGAAATGTCCGCCTTTGCCCAGTTTGGAAGCGACCTGGACAAGGCTACCCAGGATAAACTGGCCCAGGGGGAGCGGCTTATGGAGGTACTCAAGCAGCCCCAGTTTAACCCCTATCCCATGGAGGAACAGGCGGCCATCCTCTTTGTTTCCGTAAACGGGTACCTTATGGACATACCTAAAGAAAGGATTTCCGCCTTTATCCGGGATTTTCTGGAGTACCTCAGGAACCGTTACGGGGAAACCCTCAGGACCATCGCGTCAACCGGGGCTACGACGGCGGAAATTGAACATGACCTGAGCGACGCGGTGGAACAGTTTAAAGAACGCGATCAGCAGCACAAGCAATAGCTTGGGCACAACCAAAACAGCAGGGGGAAGCATGGCGAATTTACGGGATGTACGGTTACGGATGCGGGCTATAAGGCAGACCTTGCAGGTGACTAAGGCCATGAACCTTATTTCCACGGCAAAACTGCGGAAGGGCCGGCGGACATTGGAAGATACGGAGCCGTTTTTTACCCGGATTCAGAAATCCATGTACGACATTCTTTCCGGCGCCGGAGAGGTGGAGAGCCAGTTTTTTAAGCGCCCCGGAAGCGGGAGAACTTCCCATTCCGCGGTGGTGGTGGTTACCAGCGACAAGGGACTGGCCGGGGGCTATAACGCCAATATTTTCCGCCATGTAAGCAACCTCTGTTCAAAACTCGCCAACCCCCTGCTCATCCTTATCGGCGCTATCGGTTACCGGTATTTTGTCCATTCCCCCTACCTGATCCTGGAAAATTTTTCTTTCCGCTCCCAGCTTCCGGATCTGGAGAACGCCCAGGAAATCGCCGATTATATCATCGCCCAATATCTGTGGGGCATGTTTGATGAGGTGCATATCGTATATACCCATATGTACAGCACCATCCAGCTCCTTCCCGCGGAACGGCAGATCCTGCCCCTGGACGTTGAAAAAATCCAGGAAGAAATCGCCCGGTCCGGGGGCCAAAAACGGGTGGAACTCCGGTTCGATTATATTCCTTCGGAAGAAGCGGTCTTTGACGCCCTGGTTCCCCTGTATATTAAGGGCATCATCTACGGCTCCCTGGTAGAGTCCTATGTGAGCGAACAAAGCGCCCGGATGGCCGCCATGGATGAGGCGTCAAAAAGCGCGGAGGAGATGCTTACGTCCCTGCAAATACACTATAACCGGGCCCGGCAGGCAGGCATCACCCAGGAAGTTTCGGAAATCATCTCCGGTTCCGCGGCCCTGAAAAATTAAGAAACGTGGGAGGAAGCAAAAATGGCGAAGGCTGAACAAAAAAATACCGGTTATATCACCCAAATTGTCGGTCCTGTGGTGGATGTCTATTTTGAGGAAGGGCCGGTTCCGGGAATTTTGAACGCCCTGGAGATAAACAGGGAAAAACAGGGGGAAGCGGCGGGGCATCCGGTGGTTATAGAGGTATTGCAGCATATCGGGGACAACCGGGTACGCTGCGTCGCCATGGAAGCCACCGA
>JAITRD010000181.1 GCA_031288575.1 Treponema sp.
CTAAAATAAGATCATGGGTAAACCTGGGGATCAGATAAGATCCGTGATACGCCAGTGGTATCATTCCCGTTTGGCCTTGGTCCTGGAAAGCATTGTCATCGGTTTTGCGGTAGGTTTTGTGATTGTTGCCTTTCGCTATCTTTTATTGCGGGCCGACAGCCTGAGGCAGGGGATTTACGAGGCCCTGCCGGGGCTGCCCCTCTCCCGGACCCTGGGCTGGTCCGCGGCGCTGGTTCTGGTCGGCCTTTTCCTCGGCTGGAGCGCCAAGGCGCGGCCCATGATCAAGGGGAGCGGCATCCCCCAGATCAAGGGGGTATTGCAGGGTAAGATGTCCATGAACTGGATGCCCGATTTGCCCCTTAAAATGTTTACCGGGCTCCTCGGCCTGGGAACGGGCCTCTCCCTGGGGCGGGAAGGGCCTTCCATCCAGATCGGGGCCTATATAGGGGAGGGGGTTCTCTCGATCCTTCCCCGGCCCGGCAGGATAGGGAAATTTCTTATTGTCAGCGCCTCCGCGGCGGGGGTGTCCGCGGCCTTTAACGCGCCCTTGGCGGGGGTGCTTTTTGTTTTGGAGGAACTCCAGGCCTCCCCGGAGGATCCCTCGGCACAAGCCGCGGGGGCCGGGAAAAACGTTTTCTCCCCCCTCTTTTTGGCCTGCGCCATGGGGGCCTCCATGGCGGCGGATGTGACGGCGGGCTTTTTTTTCGGCCGGCAGCCGGTTTTCGACTTCCGGAACCTGACGCCCCTGCCCATAGGGACTATCCCCTGGGTGATCCTCCTGGGGATAACCTGCGGTTTTTTAGGGGACCTCTTTAAGCGGCTCCTCTATTTTTTCCAGAGCATGTACGGGTATTTCCGCATCCCCGAGCTGGTCCGGCCGGTACTTCCCCTGCTGGCATCCGTGCCCCTGGGCTTTTTTTTGTATGACATTACCGGCGGCGGCCATGCCCTGATTGAATCCCTCTCCCGGCAGGATCGGACCCTGGGGATGATCGGCCTGCTGCTGGGGGGCAAATTCCTATTTACCGCCCTCTGCTACGGATCGGGGACCTCCGGGGGGATTTTTCTGCCCCTCCTTGCCTGCGGCGCCCTGACCGGAAGCGGCCTGGGGAAAATTCTTGCCCAGGCAGGTTTAACCTCCGGGGAGCAGCTCCTCAACTTTATGATCCTGGGGATGGCCGCCTTTTTTACCGGGGTGGTTAAGGCTCCGGTTACGGGGATCCTGCTGATCCTGGAGATGAGCGGCAACTTTAACCACCTGGGGAACCTGGTCCTGGCGGCCCTTTCCACCCTGGTTACCTCGGACCTTATCGCCTCCCGGCCGGTATACAGCGTACTCCTGGAACGGATGCTTGCCGTCCAGGGGCGGGCCTTTGGGGGCCGGGCCGAAATTCCCCGTGGATAAAAACCCGCCTCCCCCTTCCGGGGAGGCTTCCGCCCGGGGGGGCTCCGGTTCTTTCCGGGGTTTCCTGGTTCATGCCTACGGGGATATACGCCGGGACCGGCTCTACCTTACCGGCCGCCTTGAGGACGGACGGTCCTTTGCGGCCATGGAATCCCGGTGGCGGCCTTCCCTGCAGGTCTACGAAGGGGATCGTCCCCGCTGGGGGCCCCTTTTGGCCTCCCTGCCGGGAAGGGTTCAGCCTTCCCCCCTGGAAGACTTTTTCGGCAGGGACAAACTCCTCACCCTCAGTTTTAGCCGTTACGGCGACCGGAATACCGCGGCCCGGCTTCTGGAAAATGCCGGCATCCCCAGCCCCGACCGGGACAGCAAGCCGGCGGAGGCCTTCCTTTCCGAAGGCCATATCCGGGGCCCCCTGCTTATCCGGGGGGCCTTCCGGCCGGGCCGCCGGGTGGATCTGGTTTTTCCCGGTCCGGAACTTGCCCCGCCGGAGGCCGGAGAAGAGCCCCCCCGGCCGGTACTGAGGATCGCCTCCATTGACATTGAAACCGACACCCGCAGCGGGGCGGTCCGGGCTATTGGGGTGAGTTTTTCCGGCTCCGATTTTACCGGTTTCGGCGGCCTGGTCCGGGTATTGGCGCCGGGCCGGGAGGGCCCCGGGGAAAAACCCGGTTTTGGCAGAGATCTCTTTTTTCACCCCGATGAACCTTCCCTGCTTCGGGCGTTTTTGGAAGACATACAGCGGGGCGATCCGGATGTTTTGACGGGCTGGAATTTTCTGGATTTTGATTTTCCCCGTTTGGCGGCCCGGTGCGATTTTTACCGCCTGCCCTTTATGCTGGGGAGGTCCTCCGACGGGGCCAAATTTTTTGCCGGGGAGGGGCGGCGCTCCGCCGCGGCCATTGTTCCGGGCCGCCAGGTTGTTGACGCCCTGCGGATAGTCCGTTCCGGGCCAAAGCAGTTTTCCGGGGGGCTTTACGCCCGGGGAAGCGAGGGGGAGGGCCCCGCCGATTATACCCTGGAGACGGTCTCCCGGGCCGTGCTGGGGGAGGGAAAGACCGTCCTTTCCTCCGGGGAGGATAAGATCGCCGAACTGGACCGGCTGTACCGGGAGGATCCCCTCAGTTTTGGGGAGTATTGTTACCGGGATGCCGAGCTGGTGCTGCGGATCCTCGCCCAAACCGGCCTTTTCCGGCTGACCCTGGAACGGGCCGGCCTTACCGGGGTTTTCCTGGATAAGGCCTGGACCAGCGTGGTGAGTTTTGAGCGGATCTACGGCCTGGAACTCCGCCGCCGGGGCGTCGCCCCCCCGCCGGCTTCCCCGGACATCCGGGTTTCCGGTGCCGCCGGGGGGACCGTGCTGGACCCCCTGACGGGGGTTTTTAACAACGTGGCGGTCTTTGACTTCCGCAGCCTCTATCCCACGATTATCCGGACCTTCAACATCGATCCCCTGGCCCATGCCCGGCAGGCCCTGTCCCCCGGCAAGCCCATCGCCGCCCCCAACGGCGCGGTTTTTACCCGGACCCCGGGGCCCCTTCCGGCCCTTATCGCCGAATATTTTGCCGCCCGCCGGGAGGCCCTGGATGGGGGGGACGAAAGCGCCGCCCATGTCTACAAGATCCTGATGAACAGCTTTTACGGGGTCCTGGGGACCAAGGCCTGCCGTTACGGCCGGACCGAACTGGCGGGGGCCATCACCTCCTTTGCCCGGAAGTGGCTCCTCCTTTCCCGGGACTGGTTTACCCAAAGGGGCTTCCGGGTCCTCTACGGGGATACGGATTCCCTTTTTGTGGAAACCGGGCTGGGGGATAGGGCGGTTTACGGGGATTTTCTTTCCTGGGGGGAAGCCCTGACGGGGGAACTCAACCGCTTTCTGGGGGAAAAAATTCAGGCCGAGTACGGACTAAAATCTTTCCTGGAACTTCGTTTTGAAAAGCCCTACCGGCGTTTTTTGATTCCCCCCCTGCGGAACCTCCACGACGAGGGGGAATCCCGGGGCCGGGCCAAGGGTTACGGGGGGTATCTGCTCCGGGCCGACGGCAAGGTATCGGTGGAGGTTAAGGGTATGGAGGCGGTACGGAGCGACGCCACCCCCCTGGCCCGGCGGGTGCAGCTTGAACTTTTGGAACTGGTCTTTTCCGGGGGCGGCGAAGGGGCCCTCAAGGAACGGGTTACGGAGACCCTCAAACAGCTCCGGTCGGGAAAGCTGGACGGGGAACTGGTCTACCGGAAGCGCCTGTCCCGGCCCCCCGAAACCTATACCTCCTCCACCCCGCCCCAGGTAAAGGCCGCCCGGGCCCTGGGCTGGAAGATCCGCCGGGGTACGGTGGAGTATGTGTGGACTGTCCTGGGCCCCGAACCGGTCTCCCTGCCCCACGGACCGGCGGATTATGATCATTACGCCGATTCCCAGGTCCTTCCCGCGGCCCGGTCCATTGCCGCCGCCGCGGGGTGGAATACGGACCTTTTCCCCCAAAAGGGCAAAAACCGCCGGGCCCTTGAGGAGGGTCAAATGGAATTGGAATTATAAAACCCGGTTTTATAGCAGCCTGCCCATCCGGACACCCGGCTGGTTTCCCAAGGATTTAACATTTCCCCGGGGGTTCCCGTCCCATTTCTTTAGAGGCCCCAATACTTATTTCTTTAAGGTATCGGATTATTTCGTTGATCTTGTCCTTATCCAGCCGGGTTACCGGCGCGGAAAGGCTGATGGCGGCAACAACCAAACCGGAATAATCCTGTATCGGCACGGCGATACACCGGACCCCGTCTTCGCATTCCTCATCATCCATGGCATAACCCTGTTGCCTTATGAGGGTTATTTCCCTTTTAAGGGCGTCGAGGCTAGTTATGGTGTGTTCAGTATATTTAGGCAGGCCGTATTTTCGTTCCATCTCCAATAATTGCTCTTCGGAATAATTAAGCAGATGCAGCTTGCCTACTCCGGTGGCATGCATAGGGGCGATATGCCCGATGCGTTGCAGGGTTCTGAGCATACGCCCGGGGCCTTCCTCGGTGGCGATATATACCATCTGCATATTATGCTCCACGCACAAAGAAGCGGATTCATGAAAATGTCCGGAAACCTGCTTGATATATTTTTCTAAGGAATTCTGAAAGGGGAAATTTTCCTTCGCCCTGACGCCGAGTTCCATTAATTTCAGGGTAAGATAATAACAGGAGGTATTAGGGTCCTGTCCGACATATCCAAAATCAATATAGGTGTTCAAAAAACGCAATAAGGTACTTTGGGGCATATCAAGACTTTGAGCGATATCCTGAAGACGGGCAGGCGTGTTTATTTTGGTCATCCCTTCCAATATCTGAATTGCCTTCCTGAGGGACTGGTTTTTTTTGATCCCCTCGCTGGTTTGTTTTGCCGCTTTAGTCCGCATACTATGTCCTATATTAAAATCTTCTTGCACAATGCTCTTTAAAACTATAGTCTTTGTCTTCCCAAATGTAAATAAAAAATTATGGGCCTGTGAAGATGCCCCAAATTTATGCCGCCGCGGCATATTTCGGCCTTGCACTCTATGACCGCGATAATAGATGGAAGTTTTAAATACAATTGGTTATGATAGATCCGTGACTGAACGGCATAAGGCCCTTTTGGCAATAATCCTATGTGTCCTCTTCTGGGGGCTTTCCTTTATTTCTATAAAAATCGCGGGGGCCACATTCCCTCCTATGACCTTGGGCGCCCTTCGGTTCGTTCTGGCGGCGGTCTTGCTTTTATTTATTAAAAATCGCGGCGCCCCCAAAGAGAGGCTGCAGCTTCGGGATATTCCCTTGCTTTTTGGCGCGGGTTTTACCGGGGTAACCCTTTATTTCTTCTGCGAAAATAACGGAGTAGCCCTGATAAACGCCTCCGAAGCTTCCATCATCATCGGGGCCATACCGGTACTCACCATGACCGCAGAATGGCTCGGGGACAAACTAAGTTATAAGCGGGTGAGGGGAAAAAACGCCGGAACGGTTCCGGCCCTTGGCGCCTCCGCCCTTCAGGAAGGCCCCCCGGCGCGGGTCGCGGGACGGCGTTGGTTTGGGGCGGTTTTATCCATGCTGGGGGTCGTTCTGGTGGCAGGAATTTCGGCCGGGGGAACTGAAACTGCCCTGGTTTCGAGAAAACCCGCCGGAGGAACCGGCAATATCCAAGGCTGCCTTTATATGACCGGAGCCGCCCTTAGCTGGGTGGCCTATTCTTTCCTCACCCGGCCCCTCTTTAGCCGATCCTCCCGGATTTATATTGTATTCTGGCAGTCCTTTTTTGGCCTCCTGGGTTTTCTTCCCTTTGCTATTGCGGAATCTCCCCAGTGGGGAAAGCCGGATCTGCCCGTCCTGGCCCATCTTGTTTTTTTGGGAGTCTGCTGTTCCGCCCTGGGGTATTGGTTTTATGCCCGGTCCCTGGCGGTTTT